>CAMHDC010000216.1 GCA_946183765.1 uncultured Clostridia bacterium
CTTCATCATCATCAGCCTCATCTTTTTCTCCGCCCGGCAGCTGTCCACCTTCATCTCCTTCCTCATGGTGTTCCCCGTGATCTATTCCAACGTACTGGAGGGCATTCGCAGCACGGACAGGGAGCTGCTGGAGATGGCCCAGGTGTTCCGGATAAGCTGGTGGCGGCGGCTCGGGTACATCTACCTCCCGCACCTGAAGCCCTTTCTGTTCTCCGCCTGCTCGGTGGCCCTGGGCATGAGCTGGAAGTCCGGCGTGGCGGCGGAGGTCATCGGCGTGGCCTCCGGGTCCATCGGCGAGAAGCTCTATGAATCCAAGATCTACTTCATGACCGAGGATCTGCTGGCCTGGACGGTGGTCATCGTGCTGGTTTCGGTGCTCTTCGAAAAGCTGTTTTTGCGGCTCATGCGGGCCGTCTTCGATCGGTGGGAGGCGCGCTGAAGATGGCTGTCGTGATCCAAAATCTCACCAAATCCTACGGCGATAAGCTGGCCCTGCCTCCCTTCTCCTGCACGGTGGAGGTGGGGGAGACCGTGTGTCTTCTGGGTCAGTCGGGCTGCGGCAAGACCACCTTGCTGCGGCTGCTGCTGGGGCTGGAAACGCCCACGGGCGGGAGCGTGACCGGCCTGCCCGACCGGATCAGCGCCGTCTTTCAGGAGGATCGGCTGTGCCCGTCCTTCTCGGCGGTGACCAACGTATCGCTGGCCCTGGGGCGGCAGGCTTCTTGGGAGGCGATCGTCGCTTTGCTCCGTGAGCTGGGTCTCGGCGACGCCCTCGCAAAGCCGGTCCGGGCCCTCAGCGGGGGCATGCAGCGACGGGTGGCCATCGCCCGAAGCCTCCTTTGCCCCGCGGATCTGTATATCATGGACGAGCCCTTCAAGGGCCTGGACGAGGACACCCGCAGGACCGTCATGGACACGGTCCTCTCCCGGACGAAGGGAAAGACCCTCCTCGTCGTCACTCACGATCCGGAGGAAGCCGCCTATCTGGGCGGCCGGATACTGCGCATGTGAGAAGCCCAAAAAGTAAAGCTCAAGGCCTGTCGCCCTGAGCTTTTTTGTATAGTAAAACCACTCGTCTGACGAGTGGTTTTACCATACATCTGTGCTTTACTTCTCTTTCAGTTTGCCAATCTCTACGATCACCCCGTAGAGCACGCCGGCCACGGGCCAGATGATCCAGGTCATGTGCCAACGATACGTGATGAAGCTGACGGCCAGGTACACCGCCGTGACGAGCCCCCAGTAGATGCCCGCATACTTGCGGTTGCTACGCTTGGCGGCTCGGGTGTAGTCCCCCTCCTCCAGAAGCATCTGGTACGCGCCCCAGGGGATGCAGGTCTTTACGATCCCATACACGCCGATAGCGGCCAGAGTCAGGATGGCGGCGATGCCCAGGGCCCCGTACATATCGTCCTCGCCTTGCCACAGGATCAGGGCGAAAAGGGGGATGGCCGCCAGCACGCACAGGACTACGCCGATAGCAATCCGGCGGGTGTGGTCGTTTTCCTCTCGCTGCATCCGCTCCCGGACCATGCCGGAAACGCCGTAGGCCGTGTCCAGGGCGTCCTTTTCGAGATACTCATATTTGCTCCCCTTCATGCCCGTGAGCACGAACAGCAGCACCGCTCCGGCCACCATGAGGAGCAGCACAATGAGGCCGAGCATACCCGCCTGGAGCTCCGTGAGCGGCAGCCGCCCGCTCTCCTGGGCGCCGCCCAGGAGCAGCAGCGTGACGGGGGAGAGGATGCACAGGAGCACCCCCAGGGCGATCCGCGGTGCACTCTCCATCTTATAGGAAATAAACGCGTTGGCCTCCTCCATGGACACGAAGGTGGTGCCCTCTGTTTCGGCGTCCTCCGAGGCGGCCAGGGACTCGGGTGCCTCCAGGCTGTCCTTCAGCAGGTAATCCGTGCTCACGCCAAACAGGTCCGAGAGCTGCAGGATCTTGTTCATATCGGGAACGGACTGAGCCCCCTCCCACTTGGATACGGACTGGCGGCTCACACCCAGCTTGTCGGCCAGCTCCTCCTGGGACCAGCCCGCTTTCTTTCTGAGGTCGATGATCTTGTCTGCGAGGATCATGTGTTTCTCCTTTCGGCCGGGGCGCTGCCCGGCTCTGTTTTCTGCCCTCATGCTATCCGAAATCCCGGTTGCCCGCCACCAATTTGCGCCGTCAATCTGTCAACCGCCGGTTGCAGTCGCCGCCACCGGATAAAAAAGGAGCCGATCCGCCGATCCGCTCCTTCATGACCATTCAGTTTGCTTCGTGCCGGTCGAACACCGGCTTTCCCTTTCCAGGCCGCTGCGGCTTCGGCAAGAGCAGGGGCTTTTTGGCCGGGGGCTCCCCTTCCGGTTCGGCCGCCGGTCCTTCGGGGAACCAGCGGGCGTAATAGGAGGTGTTCTCGAGACCCAGGAACCGCAGGACCTCCTCCACCGGGTACTCCACGAAATACTGGGAATCCGGTTCGATGGTCTGATACCCGTCGGTCCGGTAGCTGTAGCCCTGAGGATAGACCTTGCCGGTCGTATAGGTGCCGTAGCCCACCACATCGCTCACCGACCGGACCATGCGCCGCACGCAGGCCATTTCGCCGTCGGCGTTCCGCTGGTTCCCTTCGATGGTGATCAAGCGGCTGGGCGCGCCCCCCTCGCCCGGGATGACCTCCTCCACGATGCCCACGTGGCCGGGCATAGGATACTGTGCCGGGAAGGAGAAGAAGACGATGTCCCCCTTCTGGGGCACGTAGGCGTTCCACTCCCGCCAGTACCCGGCTTCCTTCAGGGCGAACATGTGCCGGCGGCAGCTGGACTCCACGGGATAGTCGGTTTTGCCGGCGTAGAAGACGCAGAAGGACACGAAGGTGTCGCACCAGTCGCTGAATGTGGCGCCGTCCCAGGCCCCGTAGCGGGTATAGAAGCGGCGGCCCGTCTCGTCCTCCTCATAGCAGGTGGCGTCGGCGGAATAGCCCAGCTGGGACCGGGCGATGATCAGCACGTCCTCCCGGATATCCCCGGTCAGGACGATGTCCTGCCGTTCCCGCTCCCAATACGCCAGCGACTTACTCCACCGGGGCTGGTCGTGAGGCTTGTCCACCGGATCCTCGTCATCATCCTCGGGCTCAGCGACCGGCTCGTCCGTGGGCTCCGGTTC
>CAMHDC010000217.1 GCA_946183765.1 uncultured Clostridia bacterium
TCTGCTCCCTGGTGGTAGAGCTCATGGGCAAGCACGGCAACGCCTTTTTGCTGGATGAAAACGACGTCATTTTAGACTGTCTTCGACACATCGGCGTCGGAGCTGAAGCTCTTCGGGTGTGCCTGCCCAACGTGAAATACGAATCTCTGCCGCCCCAGGAAAAGAAGGACCCGCTGGAAGCCTCCTTGGAAGAACTGACCGCGGTGGATTCGCCCCGAGCTCTAATGAACGGATACATGGGCATATCGAAGCAGATCGCCACACTGCTGCTCCCTGAAGGGCTTTCTGCAGATCGGCGGGGACAATATCTCTTCGCCACCCTGCAGGCCCTGAAAGCGGGGCAGCTCTCCCCTTGCCTGGTGCCTATGATCGGTCCCGCTCCCTTTACGCCCATTGACCGGGATGATATCGTGTCCTTCCCCACCCTGTCCGAGGCATACGACGCCTGGTATCGGGAACGGGATCTGCGCATCCGCATGCTTCGGGAAACCGGCTCCCTGCGCGCCACGCTGGAGCATGCCCTGAAGCGGTGCGAGAACAAGATCAGCGCCTTTTCCAGCGACCTGTTGAGTGAGGAGGAGGAAACCCGGCTCCGGCTCTCGGGGGAGCTGCTGCTGGGTTTCCACGGGGAACGGCCCAAGGGCTCGGATTCCGTGGCTGTGGAGAACTACTATGAGTACCCGCCCGTGAAGGTGACGGTGCGGCTGGACCCTTCCCTCTCCGTGCCGGAGAACGCCGCCCGTTATTTCAAGCGGTATCAGAAGCTGAAGGCCGCCCGGGCCTATGCCGAGGGCGAGATGGGCAAGCTTCGGGAGGAACAACTGTACCTGCAAAGTCAGCTTTTGGCACTCAGCAACTGTGAAAACGGGGACGACATCGCGGAGATCCGGCAGGAGCTGATCCGGGAACGGTACATCCGTCCTTCTCCTGTCAAAGGCGTCGCAAAGCCCAAAGCGGGAAAGTCCATGCCTCTGATGTTCCTGTCCTCCGCGGGGATCAGCATCTACGTGGGCAAGAACAACGAGCAGAACGATCGGCTCACCCGCAGCGCTCCGCCCGACGCCCTGTGGCTCCATGTAAAAGATGCCGCCGGGTCCCACGTGATCGTGGATTCAAAGGGCATGCCGGACAAGCAGACGTTGCTGGAGGCTGCCACGCTGGCGGTCCATTTCAGCAGCCAAAGAAACGGTGTCAGCGTACCCGTGGATTATGTGGCAAAGCGGTACGTGAAGAAGCCATCCGGATCAAAACCCGGCTTCGTCATCTTCACCAACCAGCGGACCCTCCTCATCACCCCCGATCCCAACATGATCGCCACCCTCAAAAAAGGAGTAAAAGAAATATGAAGCTTTTGATCGCGTCCAACAACGCCCACAAGGTTCGGGAGATCGAGGAGATCCTTTCCGACTATTTCGACGAGATGGTGACCCTGCGGGAAGCGGGCCTCGTCATTGACGTGGTGGAGGACGGCAAGACCTTTCGGGAGAACGCCGTGAAGAAAGCCATGGAGACTTTGGAAAAAAGCGGCTTCGACGCCGCGCTGGCCGACGATTCCGGCCTGTGCGTGGACGCTCTTGACGGTGCGCCGGGGGTCTATTCCGCCCGCTACGCCGGGGAGGGCCACGACGATACAGCCAATAACGACCTGCTTATGGAGCGCATGAAGGCCGTGCCCGACGAGAAGCGCACCTGCCGGTTCGTCTCCTGCATCGCCCTGGCACGCAAGGGGCGGCCGGTGCTGGTGGCGGAGGGCAAGGCCGAGGGTTTGCTTTTAAGAGCACCCGCCGGAGAGAACGGCTTCGGATACGATCCCTACTTCTTCTATCCGCCCTTTAGCAAGTCCTTTGCAGAGCTCACGGCCCAAGAGAAGAACAGCGTCAGCCACCGCCGGGCGGCCCTGGACGCGCTCAGGAAGGCTCTGGATGAGGAGAACGCCGGCGCATGAGGATCGGCGTATTCTCCGACAGCCACGGGGACATATCCTTCGCCAAACGCTTCTTCGACCGGCTGTCGCCCCTGGATTGCATCTTTCATCTGGGGGACTATGCCAGCGACGGGGAGAAGCTTTCCAAGCTGTTCGGCTGCCCTCTGTATGCCGTCCGCGGTAACTGCGACTATCGGTCCGGAGAACCGCTCGAACGGCAAATCGACCTGGGCGGGAAGCGGTTTTTGCTCCTCCACGGTCACCAGTACTATTCCTACAGCAGCCTGCTGTATCGAGGTGAAGTTGTCCGGGCAGACATGGTCCTCTACGGTCATACCCACATGCCCGATCTCTCCGCCGACGGTCCCCGGCTCCTGCTCAACCCCGGTTCCCTTTCCCGCCCCCGGGGCGGCTCTCCGGAGAGCTGCGCCCTTTTGCTGCTGGACTGGAAGGACCTGACCGTCCGTTTCGTCAACGCCGACAACGCAGCATACGGCCGGTAATAAATTGTTCATCCTTACGGCACAAAAGTTTGTCATCTGTCCCATTGACAGGTACACGGTCCGGGGGATAAAATTAGTCCATGCTTTTTACCGATGAGGTGTATATATATGCGTAAATCTGTCGTCGCCATCCTGCTGACCATTGCTTTTCTGTTCCTGCTTCTGCCCGTTCCCGCCGCCCAGGCGGACGGGTTCGACGTGAATACTCTTCGGGAGCGCTACGCCATTTTGGTCAGTACCGACGATCCCACAACGGCTCTCTACGGCATTGAAAAGAACGCCGACACCCAGTGCTCCACAGGCAGCACCATCAAGATCCTCACCTGCATGCTGGCCATCGAATCGGGACGGTTGGACGAGGTCGCCACCGTGTCGGACAACGCCGTCAACTTCAACAAGAAATACAATTCCCTCATGGGGCTGGAAGCCGGCGAGCAGTGGACCGTGCGTGACCTGCTCTACGGGCTCATGCTTCCTTCCGGCAACGACGCCGCCATCGCCATCGCCGAACAGCTGGCAGGGTCCACCAAGGCCTTCGCCAACCAGATGAATACGAAGGCCGCGGAGCTGGGCATGGCCCACTCTCACTTCACCACCGTCCACGGCAAGGACGACAGCAACCGGAACTATTCCACCGCCCGGGATATGGCGCTGCTCACCGCCTGGGCGCTGCAGAACGAGACCTTCCGGCAGATCGTGAGCACCACCACCTACACCTGCTCCG
>CAMHDC010000218.1 GCA_946183765.1 uncultured Clostridia bacterium
GGGAAAAGATGGTGGGAGCATAGGCATAGCGGCCCAGGCGGACCACCTCCTCCACGGAGAAGGAGTAGCCCACGAAATGGCTTTGAGCCAGAACGCCAATGCCGCGGGCCAGTTCGTGGGGCTTCATGGTCCGTATGTCCTTTCCCTCGAAAAACACGCGGCCTTTTGCCGGCGAGCCGCCGGTGACGGCGTTGATCAGGGTGGACTTCCCCGCCCCGTTAGGGCCCACGATCATAAGCCATTCCCCAGGCTTGAGATCAAAGGAAACGTCGTTCAATATGGTCAGATCCCCGTAAGCGACGGTCAGGTTTTCCACTTTCAGCATGGTATCACCGCCCCTTCCGGGATGACCCGTAGATATACACGAAAGCCACTGCGCCGATGATGGAGGTGACCACACCGATGGGCAGCTCCTTGGGGTTCAGGAGGATGCGGGCGATAAGATCCGAAAGCATCAAAAAGATGCCGCCGCCAAAGAGAGACGCGGGCAGCAGCCGCTTATGGTTTGGACCTACCAGCAGCCGCACCATATGAGGCGTCACCAGACCTACGAATCCGATGGTGCCGCCGATGGATACGCACACGCCGATGAGGCCGGACACCGCGATGAGGATGATGAGCTTCACCCTTCGCACGTTCACGCCCACATGGCGGGCGTTCTCCTCCCCTACCGCGAAAGCGTTCAACTCCCGGGCGTGGAGCAATATGACGCCGCCGAAAAGGATCAGCGCAGCAAGCAGAACCAGCACGTTGGCGTAGCTGGTGCCTTGCAGGCTCCCCATGGTCCAGAAGGTGATGGATCGCAGCTTTTCACCGGAAAAGGTGATGACGATGCTCATGACGCTGGATGCGAACATGGAGAAAATGACGCCGATAAGGATGATGGTGTTGGTGGACAGGGAGAAATCCAGCTTGTAGGCCAGGCCCAAAATGATGAGCAAAGAGCAAAAAGCGAACACCATGGCCATGACCACGGTGCCCGCGAAAGGCAGACTGGGTATGGTGATCCCAAAGGCGATGGCGATGACCGCGCCAAGGGACGCACCGGAGGACACGCCCAGGGTGGACCCGTCCGCCAGGGGGTTCTTCAGCAAGCCCTGCATGGCTCCGCCACAAAGGGACAGGCTGGCCCCCACCAGCATGACCGCCAGCACCCGCGGGAGCCGCGAAGTAAGCAGTATGGCAGGCGCCGTACCCGCCGGTTGAGGCTGGCCGCAAACGGCCTTCCAAATCACGGAAACGGTGGTTTTAAAGGGAATGCTGACGCTGCCGACGCAGACCGAGAGGAGCAGCGTGAACACCGCTGCCGCAGCAAAGAGCAGATATTCCCATCCGCGAAAGTGTTCGCTGTTCCTCCCGTTCATGTCGCTACCATATCAGGCGGCAGGCGCCAGCTCCTGAGCCGCCAGGCTCTCCACCACGAAGTCAAAGAGCATCTGTGCGCCTTGCGCCAGCCGCGGTGCGGGCCGGGACAGCTCGTTGTTGGGGAGATTCAGAATGTCCCCGTTCTTCACGGCGGTCACGTTCTCCCAGCCGGGCCGGGCCATGATCTCCTCCTCGGGGGTGGGACCCTCACCGTAGTACATGGTGATGGTCATGATGTAATCGGGGTTCCGCTCCAGAACCTGCTCCTCGGAAATGGCGGCCCAGCCGGCCACGTCGTCGAAGCAGTTCTTAAGGCCCATCATCTCGGCCACCTCGTTCATGAAGGTGCCGGTCCCCGCGGTCCAAAGGCCCCACTGCAGGGGGCTGACCTCGAAATAGACGGTCTTTGTGCCGTCAAACCGGTTAGCTTTGATCTCGGTGAATATGGACTCCATATCGGAGATAAGCAGCTCGGCTTCCTCCTGCTTGCCCATGACCTTGCCGATCATGCGGATGGCGGTGTAGGTACCGGCGATGTCCTGAGCGTCGCTGACCACCACTTTGATGCCGGCCTTTTCCAGCTGAGCGATCTGTTCCTCGGTTTGGGCCATAGTGGCCATGAACAGCACCTCGGGCTCCAGGGAGATGATCTGCTCGATGTTGGTGTCATACCCGGACTGCACCGAGGGAATGTTCATAACTTCGGCCGGATAATCGCAGTATTCGCCGCGTCCCACCAAGGTGCTTTCGGCGCCGAGAGCGAAGATGATCTCGCAGTCGGAGGCTGTGAGAGCCACGGCCTTTTCCACGGGCTTCTCAAACTTGATTTCACGACCGGCCATATCGGTGATCGTAAAGGAGGTGTCCACGGGAGCTGGGGCCTCGGTGGGCGTCGCCGCTTCGGCGGGCGCGGGTGTCTCATCCTTCTTTTTGCAGCCAAAGGACAGGAGCAGCAGGGTGGCGATCAGAATCGCCAGAATCTTTTTGAGTTGCATGTGTTTCTTTCCCCTTTCCGATATTGTTGAACAGTGCGGGAGCAAGAAAAAACGCTCCCCGGAATTGAGGAGCGAATAAGGCACGGGCGTATTCTGTCCGATGGTTCACTCAATCCCAGAAGTATTCATGTTCAAACAGGTCTCCCGGCTTGGATTCTCCCTACTCGAGCCCCTTCCCGTCCTCATAGGAACAGTGGGTATGCGCTCTTTCGTCCTCCTTACGGTTACTGGGATAGCTCAGGTTTTACACCTGATTCCCTCAGCCCAAAAAGGCCGCTGCTTCCACAGATAAGAACACGCTATTCAACTGGCATTAGTATATCCCTGTCCCCTGTTTTCGTCAAGTGAGTCTGGCAGCAGGAAATACCAGTCCGTATAACATCGATGCTGTGAGCCTTCTTGCTTTTTTTATGGGGATAGGATATGATATAAGATAACTTTTCAGGGAGAGAATTCGGCATGGACCAGTCTCACATTCGAAACTTTTGTATCATTGCGCACATCGATCACGGCAAGTCCACTTTGGCGGATCGGATGATGGAGCTCACCGACACCGTGGCCAAGCGTGACATGGAGGCCCAGCTTTTGGACTCCATGGACATCGAGCGGGAGCGGGGCATCACCATCAAGGCTTCCGCCGTGCGTATGTTCTATACCGCTGCCGACGGGGAGCAGTATATGTTCAACCTTATCGACACGCCGGGGCACGTGGACTTCACCTACGAGGTCTCCCGGGCCCTGAAGGCCTGCGAGGGGGCGGTGCTGGTGGTGG
>CAMHDC010000219.1 GCA_946183765.1 uncultured Clostridia bacterium
AAGAACGTGCTGGACGTGCTCCCCAACTTCAAGCCCTCCCAGCCCACGGTCCAGCAGATCCTGCTCTCCGGCACCAACTATCAGGTCATGACCATGCCGGTGCGCCGGATCGCCACCCGCAAGAAGCTCCTGTTCCAGTACTGGCTGGACCGCACCGAGGCCGCCCACTACCAGCGGCTGTATACGGAGCAGATGCCCTACGTGATGCTGGTGTACATGGACAACTACGAGGAGCTGGCCGGGGACAGACAGTTCCACGGCACGGCGGTCCTGGCCGAGGTGGAGCGGCTGGTGTCCGAGCTCTGCCGCCGGACCGGAGGCATCTACCGCCGGTACGAGAACGGCCGCTTCCTCTGCGTGCTGGAGGCCGCGGAGGTCAACAAGATCGAGAAGGAAAAGTTTCGGCTGCTGGAGCAGGCCCGGAATCTGGAGACGGGCACCGGCTCCACCCTGTCGCTGTCCGTAGCCGTGGGCATCGCGCCCCGGATCGCCCAGTCCGAGGAGGGCGCCCGCACCGCCATGGAGCTGGCGCTCGGCCGCGGCGGCGACCAGGCCGTGGTCCGGGACGGGGCCGACTACCGGTTTTACGGCGGCCGCAAGCAGCAGGACGCCCGGCAGAGCCGGGTCAAGATGCGGCTCTTCGCCAAGGCCCTCCGGCAGCTCATCGAGGGCGGCGGGGACGTGTTCATCATGGGCCACAAGAACCCGGACATGGATTGCCTGGGCGCGGCGCTGGGCATCGCCACCTGCGTGCTCCACACCCGCCAGCGGCCCTTCATCGTGCTGACGGAGCGGAACGACGCCACGGCGGACGCCCTTTCGGAGATGGATCGGCTGGGCCTCAGCGAAAAGCTCCTCATCACCGGCCCCGAGGCTTTGGAGATGGTGAAGCCCAACTCCGTCCTCGTGGTGGTGGACACCCAGCGGCCCATGATCACCGACTGTCCGGCGCTGCTGGACCGGGTGGAGAAGCTGGTCATCATCGACCACCATCGCCGCAGCGCGGACTATATCGAGAACCCCACCCTCCACTATCTGGAATCCCGGGCCTCCTCCGCTTCGGAGATGGTCACGGAGGTGATCCAGTATTACGACGAGTCCGTGCGGCCTGACAGCTTCGTGTGCAGCGCCCTTTTGGCGGGCATCGAGCTGGACACCAAGCAGTTCGTGTTCAACGTGGGCAGCCGCACCTTCGAGGCGGCGGGGTATCTTCGGCGGAACGGGGCGGATCTGACGCTGGTCAAGACCCTGTTCCAGAACGATTTCGAAAGCTTCGTCCAGGTGGCCCGGACGGTGGAAACGGCCGAGATCGGCGAGGACGGCATCGCCATCGCCGTCTGCGACCCGGGGATCGAGGATCCCCAGCTGGTGGCGGCCCGGGCGGCGGACGAGCTCCTCAAGGTGAAGGGCGTGAAGGCCGCCTTCACCCTGGCGGACATGGGGGACTACATCAACATCTCCGGCCGCAGCTACGGGCTCATCAACGTGCAGCTCATCCTGGAGCAGCTGGGCGGCGGCGGGCATCTGACCATGGCCGGGGCCCAGGTCCGGGGCAGGACGGCGGCGGAAGCCATGGCGCTGCTGAAGGACTGCGTCCGGCCCCAGGAGCTGCCGGAGGGACCGGAAGAGAATCGCACAAACAATCCATCTCAAGAAGGAGAATAATGCTATGAAAGTCGTGTTGGAGCAAGATGTAAAGGGCACCGGCAAGAAGGGCGAAGTGGTGGACGTGTCCGACGGATACGCCCGCAATTTCCTGCTGCCCCGGAAGATGGCCTCCCCGGCGGATTCCTCCGCGGTGAACGCCATGAACATCCAGAAGAGCGCCGCCCAGCACCGCAAGTTCGAGGCGGGCGTGAAGGCGAGGGAGCTGGCCAAGAAGCTGGACAACGCCGTAGTGAAGATCCCCGTCCGGGTGGGCGAAAACGGCAAGATGTTCGGCACCGTCTCCGGCAAGGAGGTGGCCGCCGCCATCGAGGCGCAGCTGGGCCTCACCGTGGACAGGAAGAAGATCAGCCTGGACACCGTGCGCTCCACCGGCGAATACACGGCCAAGCTCTCCCTGTTCGAGGAGGTCAAGGCCAATCTGAAGGTCATCGTCGAGGAACAGAAATAACGTGGAAGAGCGACTGGAACGGGTATTGCCCAACAATCTGGACGCGGAGAAATCCGTGCTGGGGAGCATGCTCCTGGAGAAGGACGCCCTGGAACTGGTGCTGGAACAGCTTCGGACCGAGGACTTTTACAGCGCCGCCCATCAGCGGATCTTCGAGGCCATGGCCAACATCCGCCAGGCGGGCCAGGCCGTGGATCTGGTCACCCTCAGCGAGGAGCTGGAGCGCCGGGGCTTTCTGGACATGGTCGGCGGCGCGGTGTACCTGACCGAGCTCATGGCCTTCGTGCCCACGGCGGCCAACGTGAGCTACTACGCCAAGATCGTGGAGGAGCGCAGCGTCCAGCGGAGCCTGGTCCACGCCGGCAACGAGATGATCCGGGACGGCATGAACGACGACAAGGACGTGGACGAGAGCCTCAACCTGGCGGAGAAGCGGATCTACGACATCTCCATGCGCAAGACCGAGGACTCCATCGCCCCCATCCGGGACATCGTGCCCGACGCCCTCAACGAGATCGGCGACCTCATGGCCCGGCAGGGAAAGCTCACCGGCGTCGCCACGGGCTTCAGGGACCTGGACCGCATGACCAACGGCCTGCAGAAGTCGGACCTTATCATCGTGGCCGCCCGACCCGCCATGGGCAAATCCGCCTTCGCCCTGAACATCGCCCAGTTCGCCGCCCTCCACGACAACCGGTCCGTGGTCTATTTCTCGTTGGAAATGGGCAAGGAGCAGCTGGTCATGCGCATGCTCTGCACAGAGGCCTCCGTGGACTCCCAGCGGATCAAGGAGGGCCTGTTGACCGACGAGGAGATGAGCCGGATCATGGACGCGGCCGAGCCCATGCAAAAGAGCAAGATCAGCATCGACGACGGCGGCAACGCCACCGTGGCCAGCATCCGCTCCAAGTGCCGCCGCCTCAAGGCCAAGCAGGGTTTGGATCTGGTCATCGTGGACTATATGCAGCTCATGAGCGGCACGGGCATGGGGAACCGCAAGAGCGACTC
>CAMHDC010000220.1 GCA_946183765.1 uncultured Clostridia bacterium
CGATGGCGATCTCGCAATCGCCCTTGAGGATGTTCTGGATGTTCTGACCGGTGGCGTTGGTGGCCTCAGCGGAGGTCTGGTAGCCGTAGTCCTTCAGAGCGGTGGCAAAAGCGCCGCCGATGGGGAAGTAGATACCGGAGGTGGGGCCGGTGCCGACGGTGAGGAACTCACTCTTCCGATCGAACTTGGCGGCCTTCTCCTTCAGGGTCTCGGCAGAAGAGGAGGTGTCGGTCTTGGTTTCGGTGGTTGCAGCTTCCTTGCTGCCGCAGGCGGCAGCGGCCACGACCATGCACAGGACCAACAGGATGGCAAGCAGCTTTTTCATAACGATTCTCCTTTTTTGTATTTGTTGCGCCAGGGATGATGGCAACAATATGAGAATATTGTAAAGCAAGCGTGAATTATTTGCAATACATTTCCTTCACTTTCTTGGAGCTTTTTCGGAAAGATCAGGTTTTAGGGGTTTTTCATGCAGGATTCGATTCATCCGGATTCTTTTTTGCAGAGCGCCCTTCATTTTTGAAAACATTGGATTTCTTTATGAAAACAGGGTTGACAACGGGAAAAGGGCCTGTTATACTGTGCGCTATGTTGTTTGTATATAATATACCGACTCGCGTAACGTTGGGTCGGACAACGAAAGAAGGGTGCCTGGAAGGGTACGAAAACGATGAACGCAAGGGCGTCCGTCCATAGGGGGAACTCCCCTCGGACAGGCGCCTTTCTCTTTGGAGCGAACGCGGAAAGGAGCCTTGGATGAAGCACATTTTTGTGACCGGCGGCGTGGTCTCGGGCCTGGGCAAGGGCATCACGGCGGCCTCCCTGGGGCGGCTGCTGAAGGCGCGTGGCTATAAGGTGGCGGCGCAAAAGCTGGATCCCTATATCAACGTGGACCCGGGCACCATGTCTCCCTACCAGCACGGGGAGGTCTACGTCACCGAGGACGGGGCCGAGACGGATTTGGATCTGGGCCACTACGAGCGGTTCATCGACGAAGACCTGAACCGCTACTCCAATTTGACCACCGGCAAGGTGTACGCCAACGTCCTCCAGCGGGAGCGCCAGGGCGGGTATCTGGGCAAGACCGTCCAGACCATCCCCCACATCACCGACGAGATCAAGCACTTCATATATAGAGTAGGGGAGCACAGCGACGCGGACATCGTCATCACCGAGATCGGCGGCACCATCGGCGACATCGAGAGCCAGCCTTTCCTGGAGGCCATCCGCCAGGTGGGCCGGGAGGCGGGCCGCGGGAACGCCCTCTACATCCACGTGACGCTGGTCCCCTACCTGAAGGCCAGCGGCGAACACAAGTCCAAGCCCACCCAGCACTCCGTGAAGGAGCTTCAGGGCATGGGCATCTTCCCGGACATCATCGTGCTGCGGACCGACGAGCCCATCCGGGATGAAACCATCTTCGATAAAATCGCCAACTTCTGCAGCGTGGACCGGGCGGCGGTCATCGAAAACCTGACTCTGCCCGTGCTCTACGAAGCGCCCCTATACTTGGAGCAGGCGCATTTCTCTGAGATCGTCTGCCAAAAACTGGACTTGCCCGTCCGGGACATCGACCTCTCCTCCTGGCGGGCGATGGTGGACCGCATTCATGCCTCCCGCGAGGAGGTGACCATCGCTTTGGTGGGCAAGTATACCCAGCTCCACGACGCTTATCTCTCCATCGTGGAGGCCCTGCACCACGCCGGGTACGCCCGGGGCGTCCAGGTCAACATCCGCTGGATCGACTCGGAAGCCTTCGTCCCGACGGACCTGGCGGGTGTGGACGGGGTGCTGGTGCCCGGAGGCTTCGGCAGCCGGGGCATCGAGGGCATGATCGCTGCGGCCCGCTGCGCCCGGGAGGGAAATTTGCCCTATCTCGGCATCTGCCTCGGTATGCAGATCCTGTGCATCGAATACGCCCGGAACGTGGTGGGCTGGGCCGACGCCAATTCGGGGGAGTTCGATCCCGAGAGCGCCCACAAGGTCATCGACTTCATGCCGGGCCAGAGCGACGAAGTGGACAAAGGCGGCACCCTGCGCCTGGGTAGCTGGCCCTGCCTGGTGCGGCAAGGCACCACCTTATATAAATATTACGCCCTGGACGCCATCGCCGAACGCCATCGGCATCGGTACGAGCTCAACAATGAATTCCGACAGCAGCTGTCGGATGCCGGGCTCACCTTCTCCGGCGTCTCCCCCGACGGGAGGCTGGTGGAGGCGGCGGAGCTCACCGATCATCCCTTCTACGTAGGGGTCCAGTACCATCCCGAATTCAAGAGCCGGCCC
Organism: uncultured Clostridia bacterium; assembly: GCA_946183765.1. Lineage (GTDB taxonomy): Bacteria > Bacillota > Clostridia > Christensenellales > CAG-138 > RUG472. Next base: position 2,287 of record CAMHDC010000220.1, read on the forward strand.
ACCAAACCCCATCCCCTGTTCTTAGGACTGGTGGAAGCGGCCCAGGACCACAAAACGAACGCGAAATAGGAAAGGAGCATTCCCATGAAATACACCAAGGAAGACATCGTCCGCATCGTCAACGAGGAGGACATCGAGTTCATCCGCCTGCAGTTCACCGACATCTTCGGCCAGCTCAAGAACGTGGCCGTGACCCGCTCCCAGATCGAGAAGGTGGTCAACGACCAGATCATGATCGACGGCAGCTCCATCGAGGGCTTCACCCGCATCCACGAGAGCGATCAGTATCTGCATCCCGACCTCTCCACCTTCGCGGTGCTGCCCTGGATGCCCGCCAAGCGAAAGACCGCCCGGCTCATCTGCAACGTGTACAATCCGGACGGCACCCCCTTCGTGGGCGACCCCCGGTACGTGCTGCGACGGGCCCTCGAGCGGGCGGAGAAGCTGGGCTACACCTTCAACGTGGGGCCGGAGATGGAGTTCTTCCTCTTCGAGGCCGACGAGAAGGGCCTCCCCACCACCCGGACCGCCGATGCGGCCAGCTACTTCGACATGGCCCCCATCGACCACGGCGGGGACGTGCGGCGGGAGATCTGCCTCATGCTGGAGGAGATGGGCTTCGAGATCGAAGCGAGCCATCACGAGGTGGCCGAGGGCCAGCACGAGATCGACTTCAAGTATGCCGACGCCCTCACCGCCGCGGACAACATCAGCACCTTCCGCATGGCGGTGAAGACCATCGCCCAGAACCACGGCCTCCACGCCACCTTCATGCCCAAGCCCGTCTTCGGCATCAACGGCAGCGGCATGCACGTGAACATGTCCCTCAG
>CAMHDC010000221.1 GCA_946183765.1 uncultured Clostridia bacterium
CGCTGACCTCCGGCCCCTCCTGGTATTCCCGCAAGGGGCTGACCACCGTCACCGTTTATGGACGTGATCCTGCCGGCAAGCGCGTGGCTCTGCGTTATTTCAACCAGCCGTACCGTTCGAAGGGGCTGGAACCGGGACAAACCTATATTGCGTCAGGGAGAGTTCACATAGGGGAAAAGGGCGCACCGTCCTTGCTGAACCCTCTGCTTGCCAAAGAGCTGCGGGGGATCGTGCCTGTATACGACACCCTCAAGGGCTTGACCCAGACCAACCTGCGCGACGGTATCAGGGCAGCGCTGGAAGGGACGAGCGTTCAGGAGACCCTGCCCCCGACTTTGCGGGAAAAGCGGGACCTGCCCGAACGGGAGGAAGCCCTGTGGACCCTGCACTTTCCTGTGGATCGGCAGAAGCTGGACGCTGCCCGCCGCCGCAGGGCCTATGAGGACGCCCTGTACTATTTTCTGGCCTCCCAGGAGCTGAAAGCGGAGCGAAAGCGCAGGAACGGCGTAGCTTTTTCCGCTCAGGCAGCTTTGCCGGAATATCTCAGGATGCTGCCGTTTGAACCCACCCCCGCTCAGGGCAGAGTCCTGGCTGAAGTGGCCCGGGATATGTCTTTGCCCGTGCCGATGAACCGAATGGTCGAAGGAGACGTGGGGTCCGGCAAGACCAGCATCGCCCTCTTTGCTCTGTACGCGGCTGCCCGCGACGGCTTTCAAGGGGCTTTGCTGGCGCCTACGGAAATACTGGCCCGCCAGCACTATGAAGCGCTGAAAGCAATGTTCGGGGACGAATGCGGGCTCCTGCTGGGGAGCGAAAGTGCCCGTGAAAAACGGGAAGCTTTGCAGAAGCTGGAAAACGGGGTATGGAAGGCAGTCACCGGCACCCATGCCTTGTTTTCCGAAAACGTCCGCTTCCACAGCCTGGGGGTGGTGATCTGCGACGAGCAGCACCGATTCGGCGTCGCCCAGCGCTCCGCCATGGAGCAGAAAGGCATACGCCCCGACGTGCTGGTCATGAGCGCGACGCCCATTCCACGGACTCTGGCCTTGATACTCTATGGGGATCTGGATCTGTCTGTCATCGACCAGCTGCCCGCCGGACGCAAGCCCATCAAGACTCATTTGGTCGGTCCCTCCAAACGAAAGGATATGTACCGATATCTGGCCGCTCGGGCGAAGGAAGGGGAACAGAGCTATGTGGTCTGTCCTCTCATCGAGAAGACGGAGGGCTTGGAAGGACTTTCTGTGGATGAGGTATATGACGAAGTGAAGGATTGGGTGGGAGATGTGCCCCTGGAAAAACTTCACGGCCGGATGTCGGAAGCGGAAAAACAGGCTGTCATGGCCAGGTTCCACGCCGGGGAAACGCCGATTCTCATCTCCACCACGGTCATCGAGGTGGGGGTCCACGTGCCCCAGGCGGCACATATGGTCATCGAGGGAGCGGAACGCTTCGGCCTGTCCGCCATGCATCAGCTCCGCGGCCGGGTAGGCCGCGGGACACAGCAGGCCCACTGCTATCTTGTAGTCTATGAGCAGAAGAAGACCGCCATGGAACGGCTCCAGGCTATGCTGGACACCAACGACGGGTTCAAGATCGCCGAACGCGATCTGGAGCTAAGAGGCGCCGGCGATCTGATGGGCATTCGACAGGCGGGAGAGGAGCGGGAGGAGAACTTTTTGAAGGATTGCCCCGTGTCCCTTTTGGAAGCTGCGTCGGTGGACGCCGCGGAAGTCTACAGCCTGCCCACGCTGGAAAACGAACAGCTTATGGAAGCGGCCCGACATCGGTACCGGCACATGGAAAACATCACTATGAATTGAGGAAAAAGACCGTCCGATCCGGGACGGCCTTTCTCTTGCCATGTTGTATCTTATCACAGCGCCGGTCGAGCAGCCGTGTTGTTGCTTTGCGTATGCTTCCATACGCGGGTCGAATCTGTTTCGTTCGTCAGTGCATGTTCTTCTCAGCGTACTCGATCATGCGCTTCACCATCTCGCCGCCGATGCTGCCCGCCTCACGGGAGGTCAGATCGCCGTTGTACCCCTGCTTCAGGTTGATGTTCAGGGAAGAAGCCACCTCGGACTTGAAGTTGCCGAGCTTATCCTGGTTTTCAGGAACCATAGAGCTGTTGCGTGCCATTTACGTTTCACCTCCTTTGCTTTGCTTTTCGCGATTACTTTTCCCCAGAGGCGCAGTTTTATTACAGGAAAAAACTGCAATCGCACGGAAAAGCCAGTTCAAATGTAATATTTCATTGCGAGCTGTTCACATACTGGACAAATATTGGTTAATGTGGTACAATGCAATGACTATAAATAGGTGGTAGTATGCCATGATGATCGTTAGTGCCTGCCTGGCCGGATTTCCCTGTCGGTATGACGGAAAAGCAAAGCCATGCGCTGAAGCGGTCGAACTGGTCAGAGCAGGGAAGGCAATTCCCGTCTGTCCGGAGCAGTTGGGCGGTTTGCCCACGCCCAGGCCACCCTGCGAGATTCGGTCGGGGCGGGTCATCGACACAAGCGGAGCGGACCGAACGGAAAGCTTTCATCGAGGCGCTCAGGCGGTTTTGACCCTGGCACAGACCTACGGAGCAACGCAAGCGCTGCTTCAAAACAGAAGCCCATCCTGCGGAACAGGGTGGATATACGACGGTACGTTCTCCAAAACGCTGACAGCGGGAGACGGGATAACGGCCCGGCTGCTGAAGGAGAACGGGATACAGGTAATCGGTATAGACTAACAGGAGGTCCTATGGATAACAACACCATTCTCGTGATCGATGATGACCGGAACATTCTCTCCATCATTGAGTTATATTTGAAAAAGGCCGGCTTTAATGTGGCGACCTGCGCCACCGGCTATGACGCTCTGGCCACTTTCCGCAGTGTGAAGCCCACGCTGGTGGTGCTGGACGTGATGCTGCCCGGTCGGGATGGCTGGTCCATTCTCAACGATATCCGTCAGGAGTCTCCTACACCGGTCATCATGCTGACGGCCAAAGGCGACACGGGCGAACGAGTCCGGGGGTTGGAGCTGGGTGCGGACGATTATATCGCCAAGCCCTTCGACAGCAACGAGCTCATCGCCCGGATCAAGGCGGTGCT
>CAMHDC010000222.1 GCA_946183765.1 uncultured Clostridia bacterium
ACCTACGATCGGAAGGAGCTGAAGGTGGTCCCGGACGATATCATCGCCATGAACCGGCGGCTGATGGCGGAGATGGAATAAAGTTTTGTTTTTGCCGCTTTTTCTTTTCAGTGAAAAGAAAAAGCGGCGGAAAAAGAAAAGCTCAGGAAGAAAAAGAGGGCTGTGCACAGAGCATAGTCCTCTTTTAAATGTCTTTAGTTTAATCCTTTGGAATAATCAACGTGGATGCTATCGCGTCGGCGAGATAGGGGATGCTGTTCTGGGCGTCCTCGAAGGTGTTGGCGTTGTGGCCCACCTCCACGAGCAGGCAGTAGGGGCTCACGTGCTGGTTGTAGCGGCCCACCTTCAGGCGGATGTCCAAAGCCAGTTTCGGATCCACCAGGCGCAATCGCTCCGTGACCGCCTTAGCGAGGGCGTAGTTCCGCTGCCAGTCGTGATGGGTGTCGTACTCCCCTTCGTAGGTGCCGATGGAGGTGCCCACCACGAAGAACAGCTTGGCGCACCGCTTGCCGTCCACCATGACCACGTCGTTCTTCTTCGCCTTCACGTTGGCGGTATTCCGGTGCAGGTCGATGTAAATCAGGGCCTCCGGGTGCTTTTCCATGACCTCTAACGACCGGGAGTAGGCGCTTTTGATCTCCGGCGGCTCCACGTCCGTGTCGTCGTGGATCACGGTGAACCCCCGCTGCTCCAGTTCTGTCTTCAGCAGTTCCCCCAGGGCGATTACGGACTTGGTCTTGTCCAGGGTCTTATAGGTGTCCTTCCCCGTCTCCTCATAGGCATAGCCCCGGGTCTGCCGGTAGGCCTCCTCCGCATGGGTGTGATAGATCAGCACCACGGGGGCGGCGGGCAGCGGAAACTCCGTCTCGGTGAAGGCGGCGTACAGATCCTCGTTGATGATAAGGTCGGCGCTCCCCTCCTCCCGCGGCACGAACAGGGGCGTGGCCGTAGGCTCCGGCGTGGGGGTCGGTTCCGCCGTCGGCGCGGTTGTCGGCACGGGCGTCGGCTCAGCCGTCGGCACAGGGGCATCCTGGGGCGCCGCCGTGACGGCTGTCTCCGCCGCCTGGGGTGCGCTCTTTGGCTCGTCCATCTTCTCTTTTCCGCCGCAGCCCGTCAGCAACAGCAGGGCCAGCAATACCAGGGCACGCTTCAAAGGCCGTACACCTCGGTATACTTGGCTTTCAGGTAGTCCACGTAGCAGTGGGGGTCGAAAGGCGCCTCGCAGGCCTTGAGGATCAGCTCGTTGGGCTTCAGGAGGCGGCCGTACCTATAGATGCGGTCCGTGAGCCAGGCGACGATGGGCTTCAGATCCCCCTTCGAAACCAGCGCCCACACGGGGAGGTCCCGCTCCATGACCTTCAGCATCTGGGCACCGTAGGCGCTGCCCAAAGCGTAGGAGGGGAAGTAGCCGAAGGCGCCGCCGGACCAGTGGGAATCCTGCAGCACGCCCTGGGTGTCGTTGGGCACGTCCACCCCCAGGTACTCTTTATATAGTTTGTTCCAGGCGGCGGGCAGGTCCTTCACAGCCAGGGTACCGGCGATAAGCTGCTTTTCCAGCTCGTACCGGATCATGATATGGAAGGAGTAGGTGAGTTCGTCCGCCTCGGTGCGGATCAAGGACGGCTCGCTCTTGTTCACGGCCAGATAGAAATCGTGAGGCGTCACGTCCTTGAGTGCCTTGGGCCCCAGCTTTTGGATATCGGGCAGGATATAGGTGAGGAACGCCTCGCTGCGGCCGATGATGTTCTCAAAGAACCGGCTCTGGGACTCGTGGATGGACATGCTGGCGCCGCTGCCCAGAGGCGAATACTTGATGTCGTCGCCGATGTTCAGCTCGTAGAGCGCGTGGCCGCCCTCGTGGATCACGGAGTACATGCTGGAGGCGAAGGCCTTCTCGTGATAGTGGGTGGTGATGCGCACGTCGTCCTTGGAGAAGTTGGTGGTGAAGGGGTGCTCCACCTCGCCGATGTTGCAGTGGTTCCGATCGATGGTCAGCACCTCCATGAGCCGGTCGGAGAGCTTGCGCTGCTTCTCCAGGGGAAAGCGCTTGCAGAGGAAGGAATCGTCCACCACGGGGCCCTTCTTCACCACGGCCTGGATCACCGGCAGCAGCTCCTGGCGCAAAAGGCCGAAGAACTTGTCCAGCGTCTCCATGGTCAATCCCTTTTCATACGTATCGAGAAGCACGTCGTAGGGCGCCTTTTCGCTGTTCCAATACCCGGCGAACTTGCGGGAAAAGCCCACCAGCTTCTCCAGGTGGGGGGCGAACAGAGGAAAGTCGTTGGTGACCTTGGCGGTGTGCCAGGCGTTGGAGGCGGCGTTCTGGGCCACCTGATAGGCCACGTACTCCTCCATGGGGATCTTCTCGGTGCGTTCCATCTCCTCGTGAAGCTCCTCGGCCTCCCGACGGGTGACGTAGTCCACCTCGTCCTTGCGGTCCAGGATCTCCTTCACCATGGCCTTGAGTTCCGGGCTGGTGGTGAGTTTGTACATCTCCTCACTGAGGACCGCGTAGGTCATCCCCAGATGCTCGGAGCCGCCCTTGGGCATGGCGGTCTCGGCGTCGTAGCTGAGGACGCCGAAGGCGTGGTTGTAAGCGTCCATCTTGGCCAAATGTTCTTTGAATTTGCGAATCGTCTCTTCCATATGTCACCTCGCGCTGATATTGTGTTCAGTATACCAAAGGCTCCGGGGCCTGGCAATTCGCCGCCCGGGATTTTAACCAAAATAACACAAAAGCAGGAAGCCTTTGCCTCCTGCTTTTATGCTGGTATTCTCTTACTCTTCCGCAGCGTAGACGCTAACGGTCTTCTTCCCCAGATGACGGGTCTCGAACTTGACCACGCCGTCGATCTTGGCAAACAGGGTATCGTCCTTGCCGATCCCAACGTTGACGCCGGGATGGAAGTGGGTGCCCCGCTGACGCACGAGGATGTTCCCCGCCAGCACGGCCTGACCGTCTGCCTTCTTGGGTCCAAGACGCTTGCTTTCGCTGTCTCTGCCGTTACGGGAAGAGCCCACGCCCTTCTTATGCGCGAACAGTTGCAGATTCATCGTAAACATAGCTCATACCTCCCTGTATGAAAACTTGAGGGACTTGGGATAG
>CAMHDC010000223.1 GCA_946183765.1 uncultured Clostridia bacterium
TGCTGGGCTTTTTGCTCCAGCATCAGGCCCTGAACGAGGGCTTGAAGCTCATCCTGGTGGGCGCGGGCGGCTGCCCCAAGCCCCTTTTGGACGCGGCCCGGGCCATGGGCAAGGCGGTCCACTTCGGCTACGGCCTGACGGAGACCAGCTCCGGCGTGGCCTTGAGCCTGGGCAGCGACCCCTACGCCATGACCGTCTGCCCCGACGACGCCATAGACATCGCCCCCGACGGGGAGGTTTTGATCAGCGCCCCCACCTGCGTCATGGAGGGGTACTGGCGGCGGCCCGAGGACACCCGCGCGGCCCTGCGGGGCGGCGTCCTCCACACCGGGGATCTGGGGCGGCTCGATTGGGCCGGGCGGCTGATCCTGACGGGCCGGAAGAAGGAGATGCTGGTGCTCATGGACGGCACCAAGCTGTTTTTGCCGGAGTACGAGGGGGCCATCGCCCGGGCCCTGGGCAACCCCAACCTGTGCGTGGTGCTGGAGGACCGGGGGCCCATCCTCGTCGTCGAGGGGCCGGAACAGGAGAAGGGGCCCCTGTGGGAGAAGCTCAAGCCCGTCATGGCCCAGCTCCCCCGGGGCCAGCAATTGAGAGGCATCGAGTTTTACGGGGGGCCGCTGCCCCGGACCGCCAGCGGCAAGATCATGCGTTGGGCCGTCCAACGGGAAGGGAAAGAGGAGAAATGACCCGCAGAGAGGAAATCTTAGAGAAGGCCAAGACCGTCATCGTGGAGTCCCTGCCGGAGCTGGAGGGACAGCAGTTCGACGAAAGTACCGTCATCAACACCGACACGGGCATCGACTCCATGGGCTTCACCCTCATCATCTGCCGCCTGGAGGCGGCCTTCGACGTGCGCATCCCCAACCGCCAGTGGCAGAAGCTGTCCACCCTGGGCGACGTGGTGGACGCCATCGAGAAGCGGATGCCTCAGGCATGAGCGTGTACGAAAAGGGGTATCGGCTGCTGAGCAGCGACGTGGACGCCGGGCAGCGGCTGCGGCTTTCCCGGCTGTTTACCTTTTTGCAGGAGGCGTCCATCGCCCACACCACCGAGCTGGGCATGGGCCGGGAGAAGACCCTGGACAGGGGGCTCCTCTGGATCGTCACGCTGCAGCAGGTGCAGGTGGCGCGGCTCCCGGTCTACGACGAGGACGTGAAGCTCCTCTCCTGGCCGGGGGAGACCATGCACCTCTACTTCCCCCGGTACTATCGGATGGAGGATAGGGCCGGGCGCACCCTCCTCACCGGCAGCGCCCTCTGGGCCCTCATGGACCGGGAGAGCCGGAAGATGGTGTTCCCCGAGGACCACGGCGTCCGCATCCACGGGGAGACGGGGGAGAGGCCCCTGCCCCTGCCCGCCGCGCCCAAGCCCGCGAAGGACGGGGCGCGGGAATCGTTCACGGTGCCCTACAGCTACGTGGACCTGAACGGGCACATGAACAACACCCGGTATCTGGACCTTTCGGAGGATCGGATGCCGGCGGATCTGCGCGCGCGGCCCATCCGGGAGGTGCGGGCGGAGTACAGCGGCGAGGCGAAGCTGGGCGAAACCGTGGATCTGACCTACGGGCGGCAGGGGGATGCCTTCCTTCTCAGCGGGGACAGGGCGCGGAAGCTGTTTCGCCTGAATCTCATATACGGCGACTGAGTTTTGAAACGAGCACAAGGAGGTATGGACATGGGTGTTTTATCCGGCCTGGAGCCGAAAGCGGTGTTTACTTTCTTCGAGGAGCTGTGCGCCCTGCCCCACGGGTCCCGGCACACGAAACCCGTCAGCGACTATCTGGTGGCTTTCGCCCGGCAGCGGGGCCTCCGGTATCGCCAGGACGAGGTGAACAACGTGATCATCTGGAAGGACGCCGCCCCCGGCTATGAGGACGCGCCGGCCGTCATGCTCCAGGGGCATATGGACATGCTGGTGGAGAAGGAGCACAACTGCACCCGGAACACGGAGGAGGTCGGTTTGGACATCTTCGCGGCGGGGGACGAGATCGGCGCCCACGGCACCACCCTGGGGGCCGACGACGGCATCGGCGTGGCCATGGCCATGGCCGTGCTGGACGACGATCAGCTTCGCCACGGGCCCCTGGAGTGCGTGTTCACCGTGGACGAGGAGGTGGGCATGCAGGGCGTGCGGGCCCTGGACGTGTCCGATCTCAAGGCCCGGTATATGATCAACCTGGACTCCCTGGAGGAGCGGGTGTTCACCGTGAGCTGCGCCGGGTCCACCCGGGTGGTCAGCACCCTGCCCGTGGGGCGGGCGCCCTTCGAGGGCACGGTCTGCGCCCTTATGGTGGACGGCCTGGTGGGCGGCCACTCCGGCGAGGACATCCACCGGGGCCGGGCCAACGCCAACCATCTCATGGGCCGGGCGCTCACGGAGCTCATGGACAGGACGGAGCTTCGGCTCCTCACCGTCTCCGGCGGCGCCAAGGACAACACCATCCCCCGGGACGCGGCGGCCCTGATCTCGGTGAAGGATCTGGCGGCGGCCAAGGCGGCGGCCCAGGCGCTGGCGGAAACCTTGGAAAACGAGTATCGGGCGGCGGAGAACAAGATCCGGGTCCGGCTGTTCCCCACCCGCAGCCACTTCGTGCCCATGGACGGGGAGAGCACCCGCCGGGCGGCCACGTTCCTGTTCTGCGCTCCCAACGGGGTCCAGATGATGAGCGCGGAGGTGCCGGGGCTGATCCAGACCTCCCTGAACTTCGCTCAGGTCTACACCGAGGACGACGACGTGGTGTCCCGGTTCATGATCCGTTCCAGCATCAACTCCCAGGCGGAGGAGACGGCCCGCCGGGTCATGGCCCTGACCAGGGCCCTGGGCGGCACGGCCACCATCCCCTCTTCCTATTCCGCCTGGCAGTATCGGCCCCATTCCCACCTGCGGGACGTGATGACCGACGCCTTCCGCACGGTGTACGGCATCGAGCCCAGGATCGCGGCCCAGCACGCCAGCTTGGAGTGCGGCATCTTCTCGGGGAAGATCCCGGACCTGGACTGCATCTCCATCGGGCCGGACGTCATCAACGTCCACACCCCCCGGGAGCGCCTCAAGGTGGCTTCCACCTGGCGCGCCTGGGCGTTGCTTCGGGAG
>CAMHDC010000224.1 GCA_946183765.1 uncultured Clostridia bacterium
AGCAGGTGATGAAGTCCATGGCCTACGCCTACGTGGGCCGCAAGAACAAGAAGCGCGAGTATCGCCGCCTCTGGATCGCCCGTATCAACGCCGGCGCCCGCATCTGCGGCACCAACTACTCCAACCTCATCAACGGCCTCAAGCTGGCCGGCGTCGAAGTGAATCGGAAGGTCCTCGCCGACCTGGCCGTCACCGACATGAACGCCTTCAAGGCCCTGGTGGACACCGCTCTGGCCGCCAAGAAAGCGTAAGCCGAGGAAAACGGAAAGCAAAAGAGCTTCCAAACGGAAGCTCTTTTTCGTATGCTTTATTTTCTCGTCAGTTCGTACAGCATGATCGAGCCGAAGACGGCAGCGTTGAGGGACTCGGCCTTGCCCGGCATGGGGAGCCGGTAGCAATAGCAGAGGGCGGCGGAAGCATCGGTGACGCCGTTGCCCTCGTTCCCCACCAACAGCGCCATTTTGGACGTTTTGGGGGGCAAAACCTCGCTGCCCTTCAGGTGGCCGCAGAGGCAGGTATAACCCTGGGCGCTGAGTGTGCGGATGGCAGCGGGAATATCCGCTACATAGACGGGCAGATGATAGACGGAGCCCATGGACGCCCGGAGGGTCTTGGGTGAAAAGGGATCGGCGCACCGGGGGGACAGGATCACGGCCCCGGCGCCCAGGGCGTCCGCCGTGCGGATGAGGGTGCCCACGTTGCCCGGGTCCTGCACGTCCTCCAGGAGGAGCACCGTGCCCCGGAACGTTTGAGGCAGAGCTGCAACCGGGGTCCTGGCCACGGCGCACAGGCTTTGGGGCGTGCCCGCGGTGGCGAGGGCGTCCATGACGCCGTCGGTGACCTCTATCATCTCGCAGGGGAAGTCCCGCTCCCCCGGGTATCCCTCCCGCACGAAGACGGTCTCCAACGCCGCCCCGGAGGTCAAAGCCTCCCGGACCAGCTTGTCGCCTTCGATGAAGTGGCAGCCGGTCTCCCTCCGGTATTTGCTCTCCCGGAGGGATCGGGCCTGCTGGACGCGGGGATTGGTGCGGCTGGTGATGCGATCCATAGGTTTACCTCATGAAAGGAATAAAAAAGCCACCGTTTCGGTGGCGGGGTGTGTCAGACGCTCAGACGCTGCGGACGATCTTGCCGGAACGGAGGCAACGCGTGCAAACGTTCATGATCTGAGTCTTTCCATCAACGATCACATGAACGCGCTGCACGTTGGGAGCCCAGCTGCGCTTGGTCTTGCGATTGGAATGGCTGACATTATTTCCGGACATCTTGCCCTTATTGCAGACTTCACAGAACTTACCCATTCAAGTCCACCTCCTTTGCAAAAATCGAACGGAGCTATATTACCATAGACCTCCTGCAAATGCAAGCTTTTTTTAGACTAAATCTAAAAAATTGTTTTGCCGCAGGGCCTCATAGAGGACGATGGCCACCGAGTTGCTCAAATTCAGGGAGCGCTGGCTCTCGCCCATGGGGATGCGGATGGCATGATCGGCGTTTTTCGCCAGCAGTTCCTTGGGCAGGCCCGCCGTCTCCTTGCCGAAGACCAGAAAATCCCCGTCCCGAAAGGCTGTGTCCGTATAGCGGTTTTCGGCGTGGGTAGAGGCGTAGAAGAACCGGCTGTCTGGATACAGGGCCTGCAGCTCCTCCAGGCTGTCGAAGTAGCTGATGTCCAGGGTGTGCCAGTAATCCAGGCCCGCCCGCTTCAGATGCCTGTCGTCCACGGAGAACCCCAGGGGGCGGACCAGATGTAGGCAGGAGCCCGTCACCGAACAGGTCCGGGCCACGTTCCCCGTATTCTGCGGTATCTCCGGTTCCACCATGACGATATGAAACATATATAATCCTTCCTTCCGACAGCTTGCTTTTACGTAAAATTTTAGCATATTTTTTGTGACAGCGGTTGAACAATCTGTGAATTGACAGTATAATGCAACTATGTATACGCGAAAGAATGTCAATGAGAAGACGACATCTAAAACCGCATCCTCGAAGCGCACCGCCGACACCGCCCGGCCTTCTTCGTCTGCCCGCACATCTGAGCTGACCGAGGAGGAAAAGGCTCGCCGCGCAGCCGCCGCCCGCAGACGTGCCGCCGCCCGTCGCAAGGAGCAGGAGCGCAAACGGCAGAAGCGCATCTTTCTGCTGGCGGCCGGCATGTTCCTGACCGCCGTCGTGGTGCTGGTGTGGGCCGTGGTCCTGATGGTGAAGCGCAGCCGTTCCGAAGTCGTTGCGGTGGACGCCAGTCCCGACGTCACCGCCTATACGGCCCCCGGGCAGACCGGTGCCAACCCCACCACGCAAAGCGGCGACCCCGGCTCCCTCCCCCCCGCCTCCGGCGTCATCCCCCGCGGCGTCACGGTAAACGGCGTCCAGGTGGGCGATCTTACGGTGGAGCAGGCCCGCGCCGCCCTGATGCAAAGCTTTGAAAACGATCTCAACAGCGTGGCCATCACGCTGAAAAGCGACTATTTCAACGCCACGCTGAACCGCAACGACATCGGCGCTTATTTCGACGCGGACGCCGCCCTGGCCACCGCAGCCGCCTCCGGCAGCGGCGCGCAGGTGAAGGCTACCATGCTCTATGACCGGGAAACGCTGACGGAGTCCCTGGCCGCTCTCAACGACAAGGTCCCCGGCCACGCCACCAACGCCACCCTGTCCATCGACTACGACAGCTATACCGTGGGCAAGACCACCTATCAGAAGCCCAAGTTCGTCTATACCGAGGGCGTCAACGGGATGCAGCTCGATACGGCGGCGGTGGCCGGCCAGATCGAGAGCGCTCTGCAAAGCGGCACCTATCAGCTCTCCTTCGCCCCCGACGTGACCGTGTCCGAACCGGCGGTGACCGTGGCGAGCCTGAAGAAAGCCACCACGAAGCTGTCCTCCTTCCACACGCTGTACTACTTCACCGGCACCAGCTCCACGGATAAAGACATCTTAGCGATCCGTGAGGGGCGGGACGCCAACATCAGCAAGGGCGTGGGGATCATGAACGTGATCACCCTCAAGCCCGGCGAAAGCTTCAGCTTCAACAAGAAGACCGGGGACCGAACCGAAAAGAAGGGCTGGGCCATGGCGCCCGCCATCTACGGCAAG
>CAMHDC010000225.1 GCA_946183765.1 uncultured Clostridia bacterium
CAGCACCCGGTATCTGGCGGAAGTAGCCCTGTTCGTGGGCGTCATCCTGGTCATGAAGATCACAGGCCTGTCCAGCATCCCCGTGGGGCCCCTGGTCATGACCTTTACCATGATCCCCATCGCCATCGGCTCCATGCTGTTGGGTCCTCTGGCGGGCACCATCCTGGGCGCATTCTTCGGCCTCACCAGCCTGTATGACGCCGTCACCGGGAAATCCGCGATGACGCATTTTTTCTTTCAGGAAAGCCCCTTTTTGACCGTATTGCTGTGCGTCGGCACCCGGGCCCTGGTGGGCACGGCCACGGGGTGGCTGTTCCGTCTGTTCAGCCGGGTCGATAAAAAACACACCTGGAGCTACTTTGCCGGCCTCCTGGCCCCCGTCCTCAACACCCTGTTCTTCATGGGCTTCATCGTGCTGGTGTTCTACCGGTCCGAATTCGTCCAGACCCTGGTGAGCAAAGTGGGGGCAAGCGGCCCCATCATGTTCATCGTGCTGGTGGTGGGCGTCCAGGGCCTGGTGGAGGCGGCTACCGGTCTTGTCATCGGCGGCGCTATCGCCAAGGGCGTGGCCCATGCCCTGAAGCGGGACCGCGACCCCCTCGCGGCCCAGCAGGCCGTGTACCGGAGCATGAAGGACGAGGCGGAAGCCCCTGTCGCAGAGGCGCCCATTGACGACACATTGAAGCTGATCGAGGAGGACAAAAAATGATCCTGGCCATCGACGTAGGCAACACCAACATTGTGCTGGGCGGCATCATGGATAACCAGCAGGTCTTTTCCGCCCGCCTCGCCAGCGACAGGAACAAGACGGCCGACCAGTACGCCCTGGATATCCAAGGCATCCTCACCATGCACAAGGTGCGGGTGGAAGCCATCGAGGGCGGCATCCTCTCCTCCGTGGTGCCCTATCTGCAGACCGTGATTCCCAACGCCGTGAAGCTGCTGACCGGCGTGGACCTTTTGGTGGTGGGCCCGGGCATCAAGACGGGGCTCTCCATCCGCATGGACAACCCTGCCAGCGTGGGCAGCGATCTGATCGTGGCGGCGGTGGCGGCCAGAGCCAAGTATAAGGCGCCCATCGCCATCGTGGACATGGGCACCGCCACCACCCTTTCCGTGGTGGCCAAGAACGGCAACTACATCGGCGGCATGATCATCCCGGGTCTTTGGACCAGCATGAACGCCCTCAGCGCCCACGCGGCCCAGCTGCCCTATATCGACCTCAACGGCCCGGCCAAGCTCCTGGGGACCAACACCGTGGACTGCATGCGCTCCGGCGCCCTCATCGGCACGGCAGCCATGTTGGACGGCCTCATCGACCGGCTGGAGGAGGAGCTGGGTGAAAGCGTCAGCCCCGTGCTCACCGGCGGCGTCAGCCCCCTCATCGTCCCCTATTGCCGCCACAGCTTCCATCTGGAGCCGGATATCCTCATCGACGGTCTTCGGATCCTGTACGGCAAGAACAAGCCGAACGCGTGATCATCAGGTCCGCCTAAAAATTTGCGCGGATTTGAAAAAAAGACTTGCATTCCTGTGCGGTCTTTGTTATAATGCGCGTTGCAGCGCTGGTGTAGCTCAGTTGGTAGAGCGCGTCATTGGTAATGACGAGGTTCATGGGTCCGACTCCCATCACCAGCTCCATAAAAACAGCCACCCTTTGTGGGTGGCTGTTTTTATGGCATTTTATTGGTAGGGAGTCGGAGGGCGGACAGAGAAAGCCCCGGTGGGGCTTTCTCCCGCCCCCGGGGAGCGCAAGCAAGAGGCTGCGCAGCCCGCAGGACAAGCAGCCCGAAGATTGCGCGCAGACTCCCATCACCAGCACATGCACAAACTTTCCCCGTTCAGAGATCCCCCGACAAGCTCGGGCTGACAGAAAGAGAAAGGAGCCGCGGCCATCGCCGCGGCTCCCTTTGCTTCGTATCTGCTTACTTCACCTTCAGCAGCACTGCGGTTTTGCCCTCCACGGTGAGGGAGCCGGTGAATTCGCCCTCGGCGCCCCAGAGGGCTTCAAAGGCGCCCTCGGGCAGGGTGACGGTCATGGGCTCCTCGTTGGGATTGGCCACCAGGTAGCCGACGAGCTTGCCGTCCTCGGTAAAGCCGGCGGCGATGGCGCTGCCCTCCAGGACCTCGCCCGTCACGGCGCTGTTATAGAGCCAGGGGTTCGCCTTCCTGAGGGCGATAAGATCCCGATAATAGACCATCATGGCACAGGCGTCGCTGTCCGGGGTCAGGGCGTCCCAGTCGATGTTGTTCACGGCGTCGGAGGAGTTGTAGCTGTTGTGGTCGCCGCCCTTGGTGCGGAGCATCTCCTCCCCCGCCAGGAAGAAGGGCGTGCCCTTGCTCATAAGGACGATGGAAGCGCCCAGCCGATTCGCGGCCAGCTTCTGCTCCTGGGTCAGCTTGGGCTCCACGTTGGAGAGGATGTCCCACAGCGTCCGGTTGTCGTGGCAGGACATGTAGTTGATCATCAGCGCGTCGTCCACCTTCCAGGAGGCGCCTGCGGCATGGTCGCCGCCGGTGAGGCCGAAGAGGACCTGATTGGCGGTTGCCTTGGTAGCGTTGGTGCTGATCCAGCCCTTGGCCTTGTTATCGAAGACGCTGCCCTTCAGGCCGTCCCGGATGGCGTCGTTGAACACGGCCACGCCGCCGATGGCCCCTTCGGAGGCCTTGACCTGGCGGATATTCGCCTGGATGGCCTGCTTGCTCGACTTAAGGGTGGAGGTGCCGCCGGTCCAGCCCTCGCCGTAGAGGATGGCCTGAGGATTGATCTTATGAACCGCCTTCTCGATGGCCTGCATGGTGTCCACGTCGTGGAGTCCCATGAGGTCGAAGCGGAAGCCGTCGATGTGATACTCCGTCTGCCAGTAGGTCACGGAGTCCACCATGTACTTGCGGAACATCTTGCGCTCGGAGGCGGTCTCGTTGCCGCAGCCGGAGCCGTTGGAGGCGTCGCCGGTATTGGTGAAGCGGTAGTAGTAGTAAGGCACGATCCGATTCAGGCAGGAATCCAGGGAATAGGTGTGGTTGTACACCACGTCCATGACCACGGCGAAGCCGTTCTCATGGAG
>CAMHDC010000226.1 GCA_946183765.1 uncultured Clostridia bacterium
ACGTGGGACGGGCGGTCAACCCCGCCCATCAGGACCCGAACCTGCCGATCAATTTTCATATCAAGATGCGGCTCGTCGACGAGTTGTCCGCGACCCGTCGCACCATGGGCAAGCGCGGTAAGGTCAGCTATTTTTGATGCGTATATTCCGTTCCCTCCGCTGCGCCTTCATCCGTCAATCCGAGGCATCGACGCCGTTTACGGCAGGATCGACTGAAGATACCGCCCGATCTCGTCCCGCGCTTTGGGGATGTCGTCGCAGTAAACGCTGATCCCCTCCCTGACCGTTGCGCCGGGGCAAAGGGCCCGTATGGCCTCCGTGCTGGCGCCAAAGCCGCTGCTGCCCTGGGACGCGATCAGGTAGATGGTCTTTCCCGTGAAATCCCCACTCTCCAGGAAGGTCGCCACCGGCATGGGGACGGTGCCCCACCACAGGGGATAGATCAAAATGATCTCGTCATATTCCGAAACGTCCACAGACTCGATCGCCGGACGGCTGTCCCTGCGCAGTTCCCGCTGGGCCACGGCGACCGTATCGCCGTACGAGGATGGGTATTTCTCTCCTGTCAGCACGATGGCCCGCGTATCGCAGCCGACGGCGTCCTGCACCATATCCGCCAGCAGCTCGCCGCTGCCCATGAGTCGGCCGTCCGCCAGCAGCAGCGACGCGCCGGAAACGGCGTCCACGTCCGGCGCGAAGTCCGTATTCCCCACCCGCGTAAAGTACACCGTCAAGGGCTTTTTCCCTGTCCATGCCAGCTTCTCTCCCGAAACCGCCTGCTCGTATCCCACTTCCACTCGCTTATAATGCCGGTCCATATAGGGCACCAGCGCCAGGCCCAGCGCCGCGCTCAGGGCCACGGAGGCGATCAGCAGGAGGAGCATCCGTTTTTTCTTCCTGGACCGCCGAAGGAGCGCGAGCCCTCCGTGAAGGACGCTCAAGGTCAGGACGGCGGTGGCCAGATACCGATGCAGATCGGCGCTGCCGAAGAGCATGACCTTCGGAAACAGCAGCCGGGAAACGTCCATGGAGGATACCATCAGCGCGATGGCCGCCAACAGCAGCGCCAGCGTCGCTCCCTCAAACAGCTTCACAGCGAAGCCGCCCTTTCTGCCCCTCGCTTTCAGCATCCCCGCCAGCCAGTGCCGCTTCAGGATCAGATGGACGGCGAGGCACAGGAAAAAGGCGATGCCCAGCCATTCGTGCACCGTGTTCCCGGTGAAGACGTGAAGCATTTGCAGGAGCAGGAGCAATGCCATCAGGCAATCCACGACGATCCCCGCTCCCTTTTTGATCATCTTACGACGCGTATCCATCCTTCCCCCCTGCCAACCTGCTTTTAATACTCTTTCAATCTTGGAGATACTTCTGCGATCGGAACGATCTCAGAGCGCAGTCGACCTGCCTTTATAGGCGCGCTAACCTTTCCAGGCCGCCCAAGCTATTGAACGCGATCCCCATCAATTCTCTATAAACATCTCCGCCGCCTGTTTCAGATGATCTGTGACAGGCAGATGCTGCGGGCAGGCCTGCTCACACCGGCGGCACTGGATGCAGTCGGAGGCCCCGTGTCCTTCAGAGACAGCGGCGCGGTAATTCTGTCGCGCTTCCTCCATCTGCCCGTTGCCCAGGTGCAGGTTCACGGCGGCGAAGATCTCCGGGATGGGGATCTGCTTCGGGCACCCCTCCACGCAGTAGCGACAGGCGGTGCACGGAATGGTCTTCGATTCTCCCAGGATGCGCTGGGCCTCCCGGATGATCGCCTGCTCCTCCTCGTTCAGGGGCCGGAAGTCTTTCATGTAGGACAGGTTATCCTCCATCTGCTCCACATTGGACATGCCGGAGAGGACCGTCAGGATCCCATCCAGGGAAGCCACAAAGCGAATGGCCCAGGAAGCGCAGGACATGTCCGGATGGTACGCTTTGAAAAGCTTGCCGACCTCCTCCGGAGGATTGGCCAGCTTCCCGCCCTTCACCGGCTCCATGACCACGATCGACTTACCGTGGCGGCGGGCGATCTCATAGTTCCGGCGGGAAGTCACCGAGGAATTCTCCCAGTCTGCATAGTTGATCTGCAGCTGTACAAAGTCCACGTCGGGATGCTCTGTCAACAGCCTGTCCAAAAGCTCCGGCCCCCCGTGGAAGGAAAACCCGTAATGCTTCACCAAGCCCTTTTCCTTTTGCTCCTTCACGAAAGCCCAGATGCCGAACCGGTCGTACTTCTTATAATTATTCTCCATGAGAGCGTGGAGCAGATAGTAGTCGAAGTACCCCGCCCCCGTGCGCTCAAGGCTGGTATAGAACTGCTTTTTCGCTGCCTTTTCCGTAGGCGCCATCATGGCGTTCAGCTTGGTCGCCAGGGTGAAGCTCTCCCGGGGATACCGCGCCACCAGGGCCTTTTGGATGGCGGCCTCCGAGCCCGGATACACAAAAGCGGTGTCAAAGTAGGTGAACCCCGCCTCCATGAACCGATCCACCATCTGCTTCACCTGCTCCACGTCCGTAGCGAGGAGCTTTCGGGGCAGCCGCATCAGTCCAAACCCCAGCTTAGGGACTTCTTTTCCAAAGTATTCCGACATCTTTATCCCTCCATTTCCGCCAGGAGCCCGGTACAGCCGTCCCAAACATCCTGCCATGTTTCCTCAAAGTTTCCCGTGTACCACGGGTCCGCCACCTCCTGCCCCGATCGGGCCGTGTGATCCAGCAGGAGGCTGACCTTGCCCATTGGGTCGCTGCCGGCAATGCGGCATATATTCCGAAGGTTTTCCCTGTCCATGCCGATGATATAGTCATATCGGTCGTAATCCCCCCGGGTCATCTGTCGGGCGTGATGCCCACAGCAGTCGATCCCGTGCTTACTCAGCATTCGCCTGGCGGGAGGATAGACCGGGTTCCCGGTCTCCTCCCGGCTGGTGGCCGCCGAAGCGATCTCGAACCTGCCTTCAATGCCTCTCTTGTGCACCATGTCCTTCATCACATACTCCGCCATCGGGCTTCGGCAGATGTTGCCGTGACAAACAAACAGAATTCTGATCATCGGAGCATCGTCCCTCCCCCGGA
>CAMHDC010000227.1 GCA_946183765.1 uncultured Clostridia bacterium
CTCATCCGCCTGCGGGAGCTCATCGACGGGGGCTATCGGCCCCGGCTCGTCATCGGCGTGCCCGTGGGCTTCGTGAACGTGGTGGCCTCCAAGGAGCTTATCCTTCAGTCGCCCGTGCCCTGCATCGTGGCCCGGGGCCGCAAGGGCGGCAGCAACGTGGCCGCCTGCATCGTCAACGCCCTCCTCTACGCCCTGGATCCCGCCCGGGGCAGCTGAAAAACGACTGAAACCAAGGGGATGTTCAAAAACCAATTTCGGTTTATGAACATCCCCTTTGCTGGTGTGCAGGTTCGTTTGGTTTCGTCAGCGAAGGATCGCCTCGGCGGTCGGGGCCACGTAGTCCTCGTTGATCATGTTGAAGACGACGCCGTCGTAATCGAGGCGGATAACGCCGTTCTCCAGCGTGCCGTCACAGTCGATGCCGCCGCCGTTCACGTGGAACTTGGTGCCTTCCAGGGTCCATTTGCCGCTGGCGGTTTCGCCGTCGGCGGTGAGCTTGCACTTGCCGCCGGACTTGAGCTCGATGGAGAAGCCCTGCTCGAAGAACTGGTCCACATCCACCGTGAAGCCGCTGTATTCGGCGGTCTTGGCCGTGTACACGCCCAGGTTGGGATCGTTTTCATCGCCGCCGGACGAACAGCCCGCGAACGACAGCAGGAGCAGCGCCGCCAGCATAAGGGACAGGATCTTTTTCATGGTTCGGTTCCTCCTTTTCTCGGTTGTATCGCATCGCTTACAATGCAAGTATACCAGCTTTTCTTGAAAAAAACAAGGACGATCCCAGGCTTCCGGCCCGCGAATGCCTCTGTACAAACCCCTCGCCGCCGTGATATACTTATCTTTACTACAGCGAGGCAGCGGGCACAGGGGCACAGCGTGACGAACATTCGAAAATACTTCTCCCGGCGGGACGTGGACATGACCAAGGGCAACGTATACGCCCTTTTGATCGAGTTCGCTATCCCGCTGCTTTTGGGGAACCTGTTCCAGCAGCTCTACAACACCGTGGACACCTGGGTGGTGGGGAACTACGTGGGGAAGGAAGCCTTCTCCGCCGTGGGCACCGTGAACCCCATCATCAACATGCTCATCGGCTTCTTCATGGGCCTGTCCGTGGGCGCGGGCGTGGTCATCTCCCAGTACTACGGGGCCAAGCAGCTCGAAAAAGTCAGCGACACGGTCCACACGGCGCTGGTCATGACCGCCGTGCTGGGGGTCGTTTTCACCGCCATCGGCGTGTTCATGACGCCCGTGATGCTCCGGTTCATGAAGACGCCCGCCGAGGTGTTCCCCGAGGCGCAGCGGTATCTGACCATCTACTTCTCCGGCATCTTCGGCCTCATGCTCTACAACATCGGCGCGGGCATCCTCCGGGCGGTGGGCGACTCCCAGCGGCCCTTCTACTTCCTGGTGCTGTCCGCCAGTTTGAACATCGTGCTGGACCTCCTTTTCGTGCTGGCGTTCCGCATGGGCGTGGCGGGCGTGGCCTACGCCACCATCCTCTCCCAGGGAATCTCGGCTTTGCTGGTGCTGATCGTCCTGCTGCGGACGGATAACTGCGTCCGGGTCAGCGTGACGAAGCTCAAGATGCACTGGGACGTGCTCAAAAAGATCGTCAAGGTGGGCATCCCCGCCGCCATTCAGATGGCCATCACCTCCTTCTCCAACGTGTTCGTCCAGTCCTACATCAACTACTTCGGCGCGGACTGCATGGGCGGCTGGACCGCCTATACGAAGATCGACGCCTTCCTGTTCCTGCCCATGCAGAGCGTGGCTATGGGCGCCACCACCTTTGTGGGCCAGAACCTGGGCGTGAACGACGTTGCCCGGGCCCGGCAGGGGGTCAGCGCGGCCTTGCGCATCTCCGCCCTCATCACCGTGGTACTCATGGCGCCGGTGGTGGCCTTCGCGCCCCATTTGGTCCGCTTTTTCAACGACACGCCCGAGGTGGTGGAGTTCGGGACCCTGTTCCTGCGGATGATGTCCCCCTTCTACGTGCTCTGCTGCGTGAACCAGATCCTGGCCGGGTCCTTGCGTGGCGCGGGGGATAGCCGCACGCCCATGTTCATCATGCTGGGGAGCTTCGTGATCTTCCGGCAGATCTATCTGTTCCTCATCACCCATTTCGTGTCCAACACCATCGTGCCGGTGGCCCTGGGGTACCCCGCTGGCTGGCTGGTGTGCAGCACCGCCACCTATCTCTACTTCCGCTTCGCCCACTGGGAGAAGCACCGCGTGGTCGAGTGACCACGAAAGACTTTTTGAAACGAGGTGCAAGCTATGCGCTATGATCAGGCTGCTATATTGACCGATTTGGACGGAACGCTGTTCGACAGCCAGGGGAACGTGACGCAGGAAAGCCGCGCCGCCATCCGGGAATTCATCGCCGGAGGCGGGCTCTTCGCCGTGGCCACGGGCCGGGAGCCCCGGAACGCCCGGCGGCACCTGCCGGACGTGCCCCTGAACGGGCCTTCCGTCTGCCTCAACGGGGCCGCGGTCTACGATTTCGTGCATCGGAAGTATATCTCCGCCATCCCCATGGACAAGGAGGCGGCCCAGGACGTGCTGCTCCACTGCCTCGAGATGGACTGGCCCCTCGATCTGCAGGTGTATACCGACGACGGCATCTATTACGCCTCGCCCCTCGACAAAGCGGACCCGGGCTTTTTGCGCATCCACCAGCCCACCACCTGCCTGCCCATGGACCAGCTTCTTCAAAAGACCTGGATCAAGACGGTGCTGCTGGAGCGGGAGGTGGACGCCCTGGCCCTCATGCGGGCGTATCTGAAGGAGAAGGGGTACGACAAGCGCCTCGCTTTGGTGGAGGGGACCACGGACGTGGTGAAGATCGGCAAATATCAGGAGCTGCTGCCCCAAAACGTAAACAAGGGCACCGGCGTGGCGTGCCTGCGCCAACTCCCGGTGTACGCGGGACGGACCATGATCGCTGTGGGCGACTACTGGAACGACATGGAGCTGCTGACGGCAGCGGACGTCGCCTGCTGCCCGGCCAACGCCATCCCCGAGGTGAAGGCGGTCTGCGCCCATATCCT
>CAMHDC010000228.1 GCA_946183765.1 uncultured Clostridia bacterium
CGTTTGGGGCTCCATGACGTTCACCTTGTCCAGGGTGAACCGGCGGGTCCGGCCGTCCTTCAGGGCGGTGACGGTCAGCTCCCGTATCTCCTGGACGCCATCGGATTCATCCTCTGAGACCTCTGAGACAAGAAACAAGAAGCACTCCCGGGCCGCGTCGTAGTTGGGGCCGCCGGTCACCCGCTGCCGGATCTTGCTCAGGGAGAGCTCGGGCTCCAGTTCGCAGATGGCATAGTTCTTCACGTTCATGGCGGCTTTGGAGGCGGCCAGGGGACCGCCGTCATAGGCCGGGGATTTGCAGAAGGCTATGGTCCTGACCCCAAACCAGCTCCCGTCCAGATACACCACGTTGATCCGATCCGCCGCCGCGCCCTTGGTCATCCACTCTATGGCGCCATCCTTGTAATAGAACAGCTCCGGGCTCTGCTCCCCGTCAAAGGCGTATTGGGCCAGAACGAAGGCATTTTCCGGGGGCGTGCCCGCCTCGTGCTCCACGCAGAAGAAGACGCCGCAGACCCAGATCCCTTCGTCGGAGATATGTTCGCCGCTGGTCCGGAGCGCCCGGGCGATGGCCCGGCCGTACTTCTGCACGATCTCCTCCCCGTACCAGTCGTCGGTAAAGTCCCGGATCAGGGGCTGGTTTTGGGACAGCCAATACTCCACGCCCTGGGCCTCCGCAATGGGAGTCGGCTGGGGCCTTTCGATGTTCCGCACGGTCCCGACCGTGGGCAGCTCTTTTTCCATATCCACGTCCACCGGCCCTTCCTCCGTCTCGAAGCGAAGGGTGTGGGCCTGCATGACGGCGTCCCAGCTTTCGGCGGGCACGGTCACCAGGAAGTATTCCCTTGCCGCGCCGGGATAGGCGCTGTCGGCGGCGGAAAGGCGGCTCTGTACCTCGGTGATGGAGGCGGCCATGCTGAACTCGGTGTCGGTCCCCGGCTCCTTCCCCACCAGGGCGCCCCGTTTCACATGGGGGATGCCTGGCTCGGCGATCATGGGCTCCGTGCCGTAGAGAAAGTGACGCTGATAGTCTCCGGCATAGCTGTCCTTCTCCGGGTTCACGGCGTGGTTGGGGCCGGAGACGCTGCCCTCCGTGGCCCAGAGGACCTCGAAATCGTCCGACAGGCAGTAGAGCTCCGGCCCATCGCCCTCCACAAAGGCGTGCTGGGCCAGGACGTAGTACCCGCTGAGATATCCGTCCGCCCGGTTCCCGGTGTCCTCCTTCACATACCGATTCTTAATGGTGCAGAGCCACAGCTCCCGGGGCTCTGTCTCGCCCTTGTTCTGGAGGTAGTGCAGGATACCCTGATACAGCGCCTCGTATTTCTCCCGGTTCTCAAAGTCGAAAGATCCGCTCAGAGCGATGACCTTGGTATCCCCCCTCCACTCTTCGAGGCCGGGCGTGGGCTGGGCCATCCGGACCGTGGGCGCCTGGGAAGCGGCAGCATTTTTTTGACTCTTTCCTCCGCCCAGGACGCCGATCAGCATGATCAAGAGGCAGGCCGCGGCCGCCATCAGGCTGACAGCGCCAGCGAAGACGCCTTTGGCCGAAGGCCGCTTCCTCGTCTGGACCCCCGCCTCCTCCATGGTCTTCTGTAACCCCCGTTCAAAGGACGCGGGCATCTCGGGGAACAGGTCGTTCTGCAATCTGTTGTCAAAATCCTTTTTCTTCATCGGGCTGCCTCCTTTTCCTGCAGCGAACTGCGAAGGCTGGCCCGGCCTCGGGAGAGGCGGCTCCTTACCGTCCCTTCGCTGACCTCGGTCAGAGCGGCGATCTCCCGGGTATCGTAGCCTTCGTAATAGTAGAGGGTGATGGTGAGGCGCTCCTCGGGGCTGAGCTGGTCGAAGGCCCGGTTCAGATCCATATCCGGCACGGCCATCTCGTAGCTCAAATTGCTCTGCCCGTCCACGTCCAGGGCGGGGCGGCGGCGCTTGAGCATGTCGAAACACTCGTTTTTCAATATCTGGATGAGCCAGGTCTTGAAATACCGGCGCTGCTTCAGGGAACTGAGATTACGGTACGCCTTCAGCACCGCATTTTGGGCGGCGTCCTCACAATCGGTTTGGTTGCGCAAAATGGCAAAGGCGACGCGAAACAGGGTCGGACCGAGCTTTTCGATCTGCCCTGAAAACCAGGCGTCGTTTTCGTGGCTGCTCATACGCGCTCCTTTCTAACGTCAATAGATGATCATCTACTGATTAGACGACGGGAGGCGCAGATATGTTGCGAGAAATGATACCGATATTTGCTTTTGCGTAGGCAAGGAGGGCGTCTTGATCGTTTTCGAGCGTTCCCTCCGCCACCTGTTCCAGCATCTCATTCAAGAGACGGCCCATCCGGGGACCGGGTTCCATACCCAGCCGAAGCAGGTCATTCCCGTCGACGGCCAGGTCCTTCACCGACAGGCAGGGCTTTTGAGCCAACACCCGCTCCAGCAGGGCAGACCATTTGTCCACGTTGGCAACGGCCGTCTCCCGGGCGGCAGGTGCATGAGCCAGGGCGTCGCAGCGCTCCACGACGAGCAGATCCCGTACGGCAGCCGGTTCCTCATGCAGCAGGAGACGACGCATGTTTTTCTCGGTGTCCGGCAGCCAGGTATCGTGCTTTTCAACAAGGTACAGCACCCGGTTCAGGGTGTCGTTATCGCATTTCAACCGCCGGAGTGCCTCCTCCGTAAGCTCCCGGCTCCTGTGGGGATGGCCGTAAAAATGTCCCCGGCCCGTTTCGTCCCGGGTGAAACAATCGGGCTTGCCGCAGTCGTGAAAGAGCAGGGCCAGGCGATAGACCGGATCCGGGGGGCTTGCCTCGAAAGCCCGCAAAGTATGCTCCCACACGTCGCTGTCATGGTAGGGACTGTGCTGCTCGAACCCCTCCATGGGGGCCAGCTCGGGCAGTATGGTAAACAGAACAGGGGCGAATGCGCGCAGGATGCGGCCCGCCGCGGGGCCGACGAGGATGCCCTTCAGTTCGGAAAAGATGCGCTCGGCGCTGATGTTATCCAGAAGTGTCCGTTCCTCGATCATGGCCCGGGCGGTCT
>CAMHDC010000229.1 GCA_946183765.1 uncultured Clostridia bacterium
TTTCGTTCTCGAACAGGGTGAACTTGTCCTTGTAGGGACGGGAGGCGTAGGGACAGAAGGAGGCGCAGTTGCCGCACTCGTTGCAGAGGTAATCGAGGTGCAGGATCTGGGGCTCCTTTTTCCCAGGTACCCGCACGGCAGCGTTGGCCCGGTTGGGGCACACGTACACGCAGTTTTCGCACAGCTCGTTGCAGTGCATGCATACGTCCTCCGGATCACCGTCTAGCTTCACCGACGCTTTACGTCCGATGAGCTTCTCTTCGCCCACCTCTGCTCCCTTGGGCAGAGCATAGGCCCGGGTTTCGCCCACGATGGCTTCCGTGGCCGCCAGGGCGTCCGCCATAGCCTCCACCACGGTGGCAGGGCCCCGCCGGGCGTCGCCCAGGACGAAGACGTTCCCGTTCCGAAGCACGGGCTGCCCCTTCTCGTTGAGACCTGCCCCATAGCTTAGGAGCAGATCGGTGTCCACCTTTTCGCCCAGGGAGGCGATGATAGAGGAGCAGGGGAGGGTCACTTCTTCACCCGTGTCCACAGGGCTCCTGCGGCCGGAGGCGTCCGGTTCGCCCAGGACCATACGGTGACAGACCAGGCTCTCGCCGTCGGCCTTCACAGGGGCCAGCAGCTCTTTGAACAGCACGCCCTCCTTCAGGGCCAGCAGCATCTCCTCCTCGTCGGCAGGCATGTATTTCTTGGTGCGGCGGTAGACGATGGACACGTCCTTCACGCCGGGGACCCGGAGGGCCGCCCGGGCGCAGTCCATAGCCGTGTTGCCCGCACCAATGACGATCACGTGCTCGCCCAGGTCCATGGGTTCGTTCCGCTTCAGCTGTTTCAAAAACTCGATGGCGTTATATTCTTTTCCACCGATGTTCAGACGGGAGGCCTTCTCGGCGCCCACGGCCAGCAGGATGTAGTCGAAATCCTTTTCCAGTTCACAGAGGGCGGGGGCGGGGGCGCCCAGCACGAAATTCGCCCCCAGGGAGGAAACGAGCTTCACGTCCCGGTCGATGGCCGCCGCGGGGATGCGGAAAGCGGGGATCACGTGGCGGACGGTGCCGCCCAGCTCCTTCTCTTTTTCAAAGACAGTGACCTTGGCGCCGGCGCGAGTGAGATAGAAAGCCGCCGCCATGCCCGCGGGACCGCCGCCGATCACGGCTACCTTCGCCTTGGTCAGCTTCTCCTTTTTGACGCCTCGGGCCATGAGCGCGCCGAAACCCTTGCGGGCGGCGGTGAGCTTGGCCTTGCGGATATTCACGCTCTCATCGTAGAAGTTTCGGGTGCAGCGGCTCATGCAGGGATGGGCGCAGATGGTGCCGGTGATGAAGGGCAGGGCGTTCTTCTCCGTGATGAGCTTCAACGACTCCGGATACTTGCCCTTTTCGTTCAGGGCCAGGTACCCGGGGATGTCCTGATGGATGGGGCAGCCGCCCTGGCAGGGGGCCGTGAAGCAGCTCAGCAGAGGCACTTGCTCCTGGCTCTTGCGGCTGGGCAGAGGCTTGATGGGCTTGCGGTGGTGTACGTCCTGGGCCGCTTTATCAGAGAGGGCCCGGACCGCCGCGGGATTCACGCCCGTAAAGGGCTTGTAGGCACAGCGGGAGATCTCTTCCGCCAGCTCATGGAACCGATCGTAGCCGCCGGGCTTCAGAATGGTGGTGGCCACGGTGATGGGCCAGATGCCGGCCCGGAACAGAGCCTTGATGTTGAAGGCGTCCGCGCCGCCGGAGAAGGACAGGCGAAGCTTTCCGTCGAACTCCTCCGCCATACGGGCGGCCATCTCGATGGTGAGAAGGTACAGAGACTTGCCGCTCATGTACATCTCTTCGCTGGGGAGCTCGCCGGCCTTCACGTCCACGGGGCAGGTGTTGCTGAGCTTTAACCCGAAGGAGACGCCGTTCTCCGTCGCCAGCTGCAGCAGCCGGCGGAACATGGGTACCGCGTCCTTATACTGCAGGTCCTCTTTGAAATGGTGATCGTCGAAGGAGACGTAGTCGAACCCGGCCTCGTCCAGGCGTTTGCGGGCGAAGTCGTAGCCCAGAATGGTGGGGTTGCACTTGACCAGGGTATGGAGCTTCTTCTCCGTGATGAGGTAGCTGGCGATGCTCTCGATCTCCTGGGGCGGGCAGCCGTGGAGGGTGGAGATGGTGACGCTGGTGCAGATGTGGGGGTCGATGCCGTCGATGTAATCGGAAAGCTCGGGCAGCTGCTTCTTGGCTATCAGAATGGCATTTTTGAAGGCCTCGGTGCGGGAAGCGTCCTTCATGCCCTCGATGAAGGTGTCGATCTTTTTAGTCTTGATCCCCGCCAGATCGTATCCCACGCTCATGTTGAACATGAATCCGTTGGGGTCTCCCAGATGCCAGAGCTTCGAGATGATCTTGATGACGACATAGGCGTTCACGTATTCCGTGAAGGCCTGGGGCACGGTGAGCTCCGTGGACCACTCGCAGTTATAGCCCTCGTCGTCTGCCTTGATGCAGGGCCGGTTGATGCAGCGGGCCAGGTCCTCGCCGTCCATCTTCTGCACGGTCTTGAGTTCGAAGAACCGGGCACCGGTGAAGTATCCGGCTATGATGTTCTCGCTGAGCTGGGTGTTGGGGCCGGCGGCGGGGCCGAAGGGAGTTTCGATCCGCCCGCCGAACAGGGGCAAGCCAGCCCGTTCCGCCTCGTATTTGGCGTGGACGCCGAACACGGTGCCCTCTTGGGCATATTCGTTCAGCACCCGGTCCAGCAGCTTTTCAAAGGGGATGGGATTCATGCGTTCGCTCATAAGTCTTGCCTCCTGGTTCCTTTATCCGTTATAGCTGTCGAGCGCCTTCCAAAGCTTGACGCTCTCCTCCATGGTGTGAGCGTTGACGGCTTCCTCGTCGATGCCTACCAGCTTCCGATCCTGCATGAGGATCTTGCCGGCGCACATGGTGAACTCGCACTGGCGGCCCGTCATGCCGAAGATCATGTGGCCGTCGATGTTGTCCCCGGAGAAGGGGGAGAAGGGCTTGTA
>CAMHDC010000230.1 GCA_946183765.1 uncultured Clostridia bacterium
TCCTCCGCGGGCTCCATTTTCAGAAGCAGTACCCACAGACGAAGCTGGTGCGGGTAATCCGAGGCGAGGTCTTCGACGTGGCGGTGGATATACGGCCAGGCAGTAAGACCTATGGCAGATGGCATGGGGAAATACTAAGTGAAGAGAACAAGAAGCAGTATCTCGTTCCGCGGGGCTTTGCTCACGGTTATTTGGTGCTTTCTGATGCAGCTGAGTTCTGCTATAAGTGCGACGATTTCTACCACCCCAACGACGAAGGCGGCTTAGCGTGGAATGACCCGGAGATAGGCATTGTTTGGCCTAAACTAACGGGGTCTTATGCGGGAACGGCAAGCGCGAAAGGGTATATGGTGGACGGTATTCCTTTGGCGTTGAGCGAGAAGGATCAGCTCTGGCAGGGTATTCACCATATGTTTTGATTCTGGGGATCCCTGGTTCAGCGTTTTGTGTGGGTGCAGAACCATAGAACAGGATGACGATCAGAATCGATCGAAGCAAGATGTGCGATGAGCCAAAAGGGGGTTGACATGTCGTCAACCCCCTTTTCGTATCATAAATCATGAGCGCCGTCGATCAAAGAATCGATTCATTCCTTTCCGAACAACACCTGCTGGAGCAGGATCTTGTTCTTCTCGATCTCCGGCAGGATGGCGTAGGCGCCGTCCAGGGCAATCTCGCTGTAGGCGTCTTCGAAGGGCAGACGAATCGTAGCGACGGTCAAGTCTTCCGCTACGGCGATTTCGTAGGCCAATCCAGACAAGGTTTCCCAATCCAGATTGGTCCGAACGGCGTTGAACGCTTTATAAAACAGGGGGAACAAGGTTTCCCGATCGAAATTATCGGTCAGATACCAGAAGGTGTCATAGATAAGCGCCAGCTGCTTTTCGGCTCTGCCCAGATCTCCCTTGGCGTCTGAAACCCTGTCTGAAAGATAGCAGACCGCTTGTTCGCCACTCAAAAGATGGGTTCCCGCAGATAGATTTGCCCCAGTTTTTTCATGAAGATAAGCAGCTTCAGAGTCGGTCAGCGTGGCGGGCACGCCCTTAACTACATCCGTCAGAGCAGCTAATTCTTCTGTTCCGGTATACACGTAATTCTGGATGCCCAGATTAAAGCAGTCGTTGATCGTGTTGATCAGCAAGCCCATGCCGCCGGCAGCGTAGATGGCGCCCACGCGCTTCCAGCCGTAGTCATGGGTGGGCAGGAGCATGTCCCGGGGCAGGGCCACGATGGAGAGCTTCTGCTGCAGCTGGTTATAGGACACCAGGAAGATCATGTCCGTCTGCCGGGGCTCTGAATCGATCTTCCCCTGCTGAACCACCACGGCCATGGAGATGGTGTATTTGTCGATCTTGGCCTGCTCGTAGATGGGCACTTCCTGGATCTCGCCGGTCTCGTAGTAGTCGATGTCGGTCCGCAAGGCTTCGTCGAACAGCTCAGCGGAGGGCGTGGCCAGGTTGGCCACTGATTCCC
The DNA here is from genome assembly GCA_946183765.1 of uncultured Clostridia bacterium. Classification (GTDB taxonomy): domain Bacteria; phylum Bacillota; class Clostridia; order Christensenellales; family CAG-138; genus RUG472. Next base: position 1,474 of record CAMHDC010000230.1, read on the forward strand.
GATCCGGATTCTGAACGGTCGGTATCAGGCCTTGCCGGATGCTGCTCCACAGACTGGCACCGTAGATGACGGCGATCAGCACCAGCACTGCCAGGACTGCCAGAACGATCAAAGCGATCTTCAGGCCGCGTTTTTTCTTCGGGGTGGTTTGAGTCTCCATAGATCTCCTTTTTCGTTTCACGAAAGGGGCTCACTCCGCTATGCGGAACTTCTCAGGGGGGATGTCTGCCAGGGCGGGGGCGTTGCCTTCCCCATCGAATTCCCCGAACAGCACCATATCCAGCAGCTTGCGTCCGCCTTCGGCGCGGCCGGTGCCCATGTTGGAGGGCGAGCTGATGATCTCGCCCATAAAGACCATGACCGCGCTGGTGCCGCCGTCCAAGTTCATGGCTTCCTGGCAGCCCAGGGAGAGCATCAGCTCTACCTGCTCCTCTTCGGTCATGCCGATAGCCTTCTTGGTCCGGCCGTCCACCGTCACCAGAACGTAATGGCCCGGTTCATAGTAGCCCAGGATGTTGCGGGGGTGGCGGGTCCTGCTCTTGGATTTTAATGTAGCTTCACCGTTTTGCACCAGCACCGGCCCAAACTGCCAGATGTGGCGGATACCTTTTTTCATTTCTTTGGTGAGGTTGAAGGTGTTCTTCTTCAGATCAAAAGCCTTCATAGTCCCGTCGTTGTACAGCGCCATGAGCCCGTATTGGTAATCTACGGTTTTACGCACCAGTTCCCCGTTGTGGAACAGGATACCGTTGTTGAAGGAGCCGTTGACACCCAAGACCGCATGTTCCCGTTCCACAAAGTCTTCGGCGTCCTCTGTGCCGTGGTTATATGCGCCGTTGCCGAAACCGGTGCGGAAGGCGTTGATGTTCCGGATCCAGATGTCCGCCACATAGTAGACCTGATGCAGATCCTCGTCCTCCACCTTGTCGATGGCGATGCGCAGCTCCTCGGACTGGTAGCTGTAATCTGCATCGACGCCGGTATCGTAGGTGGGAAACTTATTGGTCACGTCACCTGCCATGGGCTCCCGGGTCGGCTTCGGCGTGGGGGTGGGCGTAGGAGTGGGCGTGGGGGTAGGCGCGGGGGTGGGCTCCGGGGCCTCGGTGGGCTTATCCAGCACGAACGCCTGGGGCGTGGGTTCTTCAGTAACAGTCGGCGTTTGCGTGGGCGATTCGGTGGGCTGGCCAGGCGTTTCCGTCACCGCTGCGTCCTGGTTGGGCTGGTTTCCTCCGCATGCCGCGGCGCCGAATACGAACAGCAGGCAAAGCAGCAGACAAAGGACTCGTTTTTGTATCGTCATGGACACCTCCAAGATCATTCTGTTCCGATCACTGAAGTCGAACGCAAGCCTGTCCTGCAGGAGCAAATATCACCGGCGCGTTCTCGTTTTCTATGATCCAACACATATTTTTCCTATTTTGTGTATTATAGTCAATTCCTTGCTTATAGTCAAGGAAAGGGGAGAAAAAGGAAGAAAATACATGGTTCATCCGATGGCAGCTCCCAGCGCCATGCTCGGGGAC
>CAMHDC010000231.1 GCA_946183765.1 uncultured Clostridia bacterium
GCCTGGCCCACCGCGTCGGAGGCGAATCCCATCAGGAGCGGGAACACCGTACCGCCGAACAGGCCCATGATCATCAGGCCCGACACCTCGTTCTGCTTCTCGGGAACCGCCAGGATGGCCTGGGAGAACACGATGGAGAAGATGTTGGAGTTGCCGAAGCCCACCAGGGCGATGGCCACGTACAGGATGGCCTTGCTTGCTCCGAAGAACATGCCCACCATCGCCAGGGCCATCATCACGACGCTCACCAGGAAGAACTTCTTGTGGCTGAACTTCGCCAGGATGAACGACCCGGAAAGGCAGCCTACCGTACGGAAAATGAAATACAGGCTGGTCGCGAAGCCGGCCTCGGTAAGCGTCATGCCCACACGCTCCATCAGGAGCTTCGGCGCCGTGGTGTTCGTGCCCACGTCGATGCCCACATGGCACATGATGCCCAGGAAGGACAGCAGAACGACGGGCTTGCCCAGGAGCTTGAAGCAGTCGGCGAAGGAAGAAGCCTTGTCCGGGGCCGCCTCGCGCTCGATCGGAGAGAGGAGGAGCAGGAGGGAGGCCAGGATGCCGATGGTCATGTACACCGGGAAGAGAACTCTCCAGCCGAGGCCGAAGGTAGGCATGGCCGCCGTGGCGCCCCACATGGCGATATACGGAGCCATGAAGGAGGCGATGGCTTTCACGAACTGCCCGAAGGTCATCGTGCTGGCCAGCCGGTCACCCTTGATGATGTTGGTGATGAGCGGGTTCAGGGAAGTCTGCATGAGCGCGTTGCCGATGCCCAGCAGCGAGAAGGAGACGAGCATGAGTCCGTAGCTCTCGCCGAAGATGGGAAGCAGCAGGGAGACGACCGTCACCACGAGGCTCAGCAGCACCGTGTTCTTCCGGCCGATCCTGTTCATCAGCATCCCCGTCGGGACGGAGAAGATCAGGAACCAGAAGAAGACCAGGGAAGGAAAGATGTTGGCGGCCGCGTCGCTCAGGCCCAGGTCGGACTGGACATAGTTGGAGGCGATGCCCACGAGGTCCACGAACCCCATGGCGAAGAAGCAGAGCATCACCGGGATGAGTTGTATCTTTTTGTTCATTTGGCTATCGGATAAAGTGTTACGTCGGCCTTGAGGTTGCCGTACAGTTTCAGGGTATTATAAGGAGAAGACGGGAAGACGAGGTTGGTCATGCAGAAGTCCTCGCCGAAGGCTTCGATGCTGGCGCTGTCCACCAGCAGGCGGAGCACCATCTTGCCGCCCACCCGGGCCGGCGCGGTGGTGACGGCGGGGAAAGCCTCGCTGAACTGGACGTTGCCGCTTTCCCGGCGGTCCATCGAAAAGGTCTGGGTTTCTGCCTCATAGGTGAGGACAACCTGCTCGCCAAGCGCATTGGAGAGCACGAAGGAAGCGCCTTTCTTCTTGGGAGCCGTGAAGCGGATCACCAGTTCGTACGCCTGCTGCGGGCTCTTGAAAAGGTCCACGGGGACGGCGCCCAGCTTGTATTTCACCGGCCGGCCGCGGAGGGCTTCCACCTCCGGAGAAGGCGTACTCTTCAGGATTACCTCACTCCCCTTCCGGACGAGGGACAGGTCGCGGGGAACGGAGTTGGAACTGCGGAACTGCCGCGTCGGGACGGCATTGGCATACTGCCAGTTGCTCATCCAGGCCAGGGCGACCGTGCGCCCCTGCGGCGCGTTGCTCCAGGTGACCGTGGCATAATGGTCCTTGCCGTAATCCATCCAGCGGGTGACGGCGGGAAGGTCGTCGCACCGGAAGGTTTTCCCGTCAAAGGCGCCCACGAAATACTGCGTCGCGCTGCCGCCGAAGGGACCGCCCGGATTGATGTTCAGGAGGAGCACCCACTTGTCCTTGCCCTCGAAAGGAAGCCGGATCAAGTCAGGGCACTCCCAAACCCCGTCGTGCGAGCCATAGCCCAGCCCGAAGCTGCTCTCGTATTTCCAGTCCTTCAGGTTGTCGGAACTGTAGAACTGCACCTCCTGGCCGGCGGCGAGAACCACCTTCCACTGGCGGGTCTGGTCGTCCCAGAACACCTTGGGGTCCCGGAAATCCGGCTTGTTCTCGGCCACGATCACCGGATTGCCGGGGTATTTGGTGAAGGTGCGGCCGCCGTCGTTGCTGTAGGCGATGCTCTGCGTCTGGCTGTCCCCGGCCGAGGTGTACATCGCCACGATGGCGTTCCGGCCGAAGCCGGCCGTGTTCTCCTTGTCCACGACGGCGCTGCCGCTGAAGATGGATCCCAGCGCGTCCGGGGCGATCGCGACACCCAGATGCTCCCACTTCACCAAATCCCGGGAAACGGCATGTCCCCAGTGCATATTGCCCCAGAGGCTGCCGTACGGGTTATATTGGTAGAAAAGATGCCATTCCCCGTCCAGGTAAACCATCCCGTTGGGGTCGTTCATCCAGCCATATTCCGGCGTGAAATGATAGGTGGGCCGATAGGCCTTCTCCCGGTTGGTCCGGTCGAAGGCGGGCGCGGTGGCCATTTCCTTCCAGCAGACATCGCCGGAAGGATCCCGCTGCACGCCGCGGCCCCGGGTCCTCCGGACATCCAACAGGAGGCTGCTGCCGCTCCAGACGCCGAGATCCAGCGGTACCAGATAATCGGTCTTGTCAACGGCCAAGGCGACATTGGCGGAGAGCACCTCGACGCCATCCGAGAGCACGCTTACGCGCGCCGTCTGCGCCGTTTCCTGAACAGGAAGAAGCACGTAGCGGTCCTGCCCGTCCACCCGGATCATCGTGTGCGTGCCGCTCAGATGACGGATGGTCAGGTTCTGCGCGCCGGCACCCAGGGCAATCAGGAAAGAGGCTAGAAAGAGAATGTGTTTCATACGCAGTGTCTTTGTTCAAAGATACGATTTTTTTCTATCTTTGTATAGACAACCCCTCCATCCTGATGCCTGACCTCCCCAAAACCGCCCTGGTCACCGGAGCGAGCTCCGGAATCGGCCTCGAGTTCGCGCGACAGCTCGCGCGGA
>CAMHDC010000232.1 GCA_946183765.1 uncultured Clostridia bacterium
ATACCCTCCTGACCTTGTCCCAGGCCACGTGAGGCGCTTTGGGGAAGATCTCCTTGAGCTCGTTGAAATCGAAGATCACGGCGTCGGGCCGGTTCTCGTCGGTGATCTTTTCCTTGGCCAGCTTCTCCGGCGTGGTGTAGAGGATGAACATGCCGTAGCCCGCCAGGCGGGTGCCCTCCACGTCCCGGTTCAGGTTGTCGCCGATGTACACGCAGCGCTCCGGCTTCACGCCCAGGATGTCGCAGGCCTTGTTGGAGATGGCGGGATCGGGCTTGCGGATGCCCTCCACGCAGGAGAGGAGCACCGCCCCGAAGTATTGCTTGAGGCCGTCCGCCTCCAGCCAGCGGGGGATCTCCTGGGAGGTGACCAAATTGGAGATGATGCCCAGCTTGTAGCCGTTGGCGTACAGATCCTTGATGGACTGGGCGCCGTTGGGGGCCACCACCCGGCGGCCGTCCTTGTTCCTGTACTCGATGGTGAGCTCGATGGCGTTCTTTTTGATCAGCTCCCGATCGTACTCCGGGGTGAGCCATTTGGTCCACAGCTCCTCCTCCGGGGCCTCCCGCATGGTCTCGAAGCACCACTTGCGGTATCCGGCGTAGCGGTAGTCCAGAAACTTGCAGAACGCGTCGGGGTCGCCCTTCTCGCCGCACATCTCGGCGATCTTGCGCCGGGCCTCCGCCTCGAAGGCCGCGTCCCGCTCCACCAGGCGGAGAGTGCCGCCCAGATCGTAGAAGATGGCGTCAAATTCTCGTTCCGTTCCCATATATGACCTCCTGATTTACGCTTCTTTGCGGAGCGGCGGGAAGATATCCAGCAGCTCGGAGATGCGGGTGATGGTGTAATCCGGGTGCAGGACGATCTCCTGGGGCTCGTTTTTGATGGTGTCCGGCTCGTCGATGCGGATCATGGTGGCGAAGCCCGCCTTGCGGGTGCCCTCCACGTCCCGGATGGGGTTGTCCCCCACGTAGGCGCACTGACCGGGCTCCTTGCCGATGGCCCGGCAGGCCAGGAAGTAGATGGCCGGGTCGGGCTTGCGGATGCGGACCTTGGAGGAGAGGATGACGGCCTTGAAGTAGTGGGCCACGCCGTCCGCGATCATCCAGTCGGGGATCTCCGTCTCGGTGATGGTGTTGGCGATGATGCCCAGGGTGTAGCCCCGGCGGTCCAGCTCGATGATGGTGTCCTTCACGTCCGGACGGGCAACCCGGCGGCCGTCATGGTCCCGCCAGAGCCGGGTGAGCCGCCCCGCGTGGGCGCAGACCCGCTCCGGATCGTAATCGGGCAGCAGATGCTGGCTCCACAGCTCCATCTCCCCCGCGTCGATCAGGGTCTTCTTGACCTCGCTGCGGTATTTCTTCCAGTTCTTTTCCAGCTTTTCGAAGAATACGTCGTGGGGCTCCGTGGCGCCGACCAGCTCCATCAGCTCCTTCTCCGCGGCGTCGGAAAACGCCTTGTCGGGAACGACGATGCGCAGCGTGTTGCCCACGTCGAAGAAGATCGTGTCCGTCATTTGTTCAGCCTCCTTCTGTTTGTTGTATTTTTCAGGCCCTCGGCCCGTTTATCCCGGAAAGGATGGGAACGAGCTCAGGGAGCTCGTGGATCACATAGTCCGCCCGGGGGGCGTCCGGCCCCTGGAAGGCAGCGTCCCGGTGGGCGATGGCGGGGTTGTCGATGCGCACGCACAGGCCCAGCCCCGCGTTGCGGGAGCCCAGCACGTCCCGGGAGATGGTGTCGCCCACATAGCCCGTCTCCGTGGCCGAGGCGTGCATCTGGTTCATGGCGATCTCGAAGATGCGGGGATCGGGCTTGCGGATGCCCACCTGGCTGGACATGACGACGCACTCCATGTACGCCTCGATGCCGTATTCCTTCAGCGCGTAGGGGACCAGGGTGGTGGAGATGATGTTGGAGACGACGCCCAGGCGGATACCCATGCCGTGAAGGGCCGCCATGGTCTCCTTCAGGCGGGGCCGGGGCACGTTCTCCATGCGCTCCTGGTCGTAGTAGAAGCTCATCTCCTCCGCAAAGGGGGCAAGCCTCGCCTCGTCGATATGCAGTTCTTTCAGATAGTATCGGCTCCAGATGACGCTTTGGGGGAGCTCGATGAGGCTGCGTTCGCCGAAATGCTTGTACTCCTCCCCGTTCACCGCCAGCATGGCGTCCAGCTCCTGGGGGGTGAGGGTCACGGGGATGCCGTGCTGTTCCAGAATCCGTATGAGATGGGCGCAAAAGCGAAGGCGGGATTCCTGCGTGCGCCTCACCGTGTGGAGCGTTCCGCCCAGATCGAACAGCAGCGTCTTGATCATACCTCGTTCCATCCTGTTCCCAGATTACGCAAACGTTTACGCCACTTGTATTGTAATACACCGGCCGACCTTTGTCAATACGGAAACCGGGGGCGGAATCAGAACTTTTTCCCGGCTTCGGGCGGGGTATATCCAATTCACCCGTTGACAATCCCCCTGCGGTGTCGTAAAATAATGTAAACGTTTACAGTACCGTAATCTCTTGCAAAATTCGCATCCGGAGGTTTTCGTCATGCCTTCCGTCACGTTAAAAGATGTGGCCAAAGTGGCCGGCGTGTCCTACGCCACGGTTTCCCGCGCCCTTTCGGGGAGTCCGGAGATCAGCGAGGATACCCGTCGGCGCATTCTGAAGCTCTGCAAGGAGATGGGCTACACCCCCAACTCCGTGGCCCGGTCCATGGTCAAGCGGTGCACCAACGTGCTGGGGCTCATCGTGCCCAGTTTGAACAACCCCTTCATGAGCGAGCTCACGGGGCATCTGGAGATCTACGCCCGGAACCGGGGCTACACCCTCATGGTCTGCAACTCCTCCTACGACTACGACCTGCAGAAGGAGGTCTTCTCCCTCCTGGTCAGCCGCCAGGTGGACGGGATCATCATGATCCCCGTGGGACACGAATCCTACGAGCCCTTGAACGTGCTGACCCGTCAGGTCCCCACGGTGTTCA
>CAMHDC010000233.1 GCA_946183765.1 uncultured Clostridia bacterium
CGCTCGTTTCCCGCGACAGCTTTGACAGTATACCTCCGTCCCTTCGCTTTGTCAATACCTTTTTTCAAATTATTTTTCAGATTTTTTTACACAGTCCTGACACATTATTTTCGTTGATAATACGTGCTTTTTATGCTATGATGAGGCTGTTTGGAGGACCTATGCCCGAAAGATCGCCTCAAAAAATCAAAAAGCTGCGTACCCAGGCGGACCGGCTCCGTTTCTTCAGCCGTTCGTCCTTGTATATCGCCCGCACCATCGCCCTCGTGTTCCTGGGGGTGGTGCTTTGCGTGCTGTCCTTCGTGTCCTGCGCCCGGCTCGCCAACCTGTATATCCTGGTGAACGAGGGCATGGCGCTGCGCATCGAGTGCATCCTGCAGGACGGACCTCGGGAGGAGCTGGACAGCTATTTCACCGAGGCGTGCATCGCCTCCGACGGGCGGCTCTACGACGCCACCTACCAGCCCTATACGGTTTCTTCCTATAATTATATGCTGGAGTTCTCCCGCATCCGGGTATGGCCCTGGCTCAGCGACCTGTCTGTGGACGTGCTGGAACAGGCGGACCGGATCAAAGGCACCGCCAACTCCAACGCCGTGGACCCGGACAGCGATCCGCCGCCCTGGACGCCCATCCGTTACCGGGTGACCGTCAGCAAGGTCAAGGGCAGCTGGCGCATCAGCTCCATCACCACCTTGACGGTGGACCCGAAGATCGATCCTCTGCCCACGCCGGACCCTGAGCGCTCCCCCCTGCCCATGGCCACGCCCACCGAATCCCCGGTGCCCACGCCCCGGCTCTCCGTCATCACCCCCACCCCCTTCCTATGACCGTAAACGAATTGTTTCATACACCGCCTCTGCTCCTGGCCCCCATGGCCGGGTATTCGGACGCGGTCTTTCGCCGTCTGTGCCGGGAGGAAGGCTGTGATCTGGCCTTTACGGAGATGATCTCCGCCAAGGGGCTTTTGCACGCCAATGAGAAGACGAAGCTTCTGTGCCGCCCCGGTCCCGAGGAGGGGCCTTTGGGGGTGCAGCTCTTCGGCAGCGATCCCGTTTCCATGGGCGTGGCGGCCCGGGTGGTCACGGAGGAACTGGGGGACAGCCTCTTCTGTCTGGACATCAACTGCGGCTGCCCGGCCCGAAAGATCGCCGGGAACGGGGACGGCAGCGCCCTGCTGCTGGATCTGCCCCTGGCCGAGAAGGTCATTTCCTCGGTGGTCAAGCATACGACCCTGCCCGTCAGCGTAAAGTTCCGCTCGGGCTGGGACGAGGCGCACATCGTTTCGGCCGATTTCGCCCAGATGGCGGAGGCGGCGGGGGCGTCCTTTCTGACGCTCCACCCCCGGACCCGCATGCAGCAATACAGCGGCAACGCCGACTGGAACGAGATCGAAGCGGTAAAGCGCGCCGTGAACGTACCCGTGGTGGGGAACGGCGACGTGACGGACGGCCCTTCCGCCCTTCGGATGCTGCGGGAGACGGGTTGCGACGGGATCATGATCGGCCGCGGCGCCCTGGGCCGGCCCTGGGTGTTCCGGGAGGTTCGGGCCGCCCTGAACGGGACCGGGTTCGTACCGCCGGAGGGGCGGGAGCTCAGCGAACGGATCCTCCGCCACGGGGCGCTGGAGCTCGACGCCAAGGGGGACCACGGCATGGTGGAGCTTCGCAAGCACCTTCCCCTGTACTTCACCGGACGTCGCGGTGCCTCATCCCTGAAAAAAGCCCTGAGTCAGGTAAAAACTATGGCGGAACTGCGCCGTTTGCTGCTTGACAGAGACGGGTGCGATCAATATAATAGTATGAATTAAGGGCCGGGTTTCGTGCGGCCCGTAAACAAGGAGAAAGAAACATGGCAGAGATTTGGCTGACTGAACGGGAAGTGGAAAAGCGCCGGCAGAAGCTGGATTATTTAAAGGGCGAGCGCCGCTTGGAGATCGCCGAAATGCTGAAGATCGCCCGTGGTTTTGGCGATTTGAGCGAGAACGCGGAATACGACGCCGCCAAGAACGAGCAGGCGAAGAACGAATACGACATCGCCGTGCTGGAGGACGAGCTGCAGCACGTACACATCATCGACGAGAGCGCCCTGTCCTCCGGCGGTGTGAACATCGGCACCTCCGTGACCGTGCGGAACGCCAAGAACGGCTTCGAGACCAGCTACCAGATCGTGGGCACCACCGAGGCCGACCCCCGCAAGGGCAAGATCTCCAACGAGTCCCCCATCGGCGCGGCGCTGCTGGGCCATAAGGCCGGTGAAAAGGTGGACGTGCACACCCCCGGCGGCCTGCTGACGCTGGAGATCGTCTGCATCAACGCATAAGAGGAGAAACAAACATGGAACAGCGTCCTGAACAGAACCAGGAGATCACCGCGGAGCAGCTCTCTGAGCTGCTTCAAATCCGTCGTGACAAGCTCGCCGCCCTGGTGGCGGAGGGCAAGGACCCCTTCGCCGTCATTCGCTACGACCAGGATACCCACAGCACCGACATCCAAGCGGACTTCGACGCTTACGAGAACAAAGAGGTGAGCATCGCCGGCCGCATGATGTCCAAGCGCATCATGGGCAAGGCCAGCTTCGCCCACGTCCTGGACGGCAAGGGCGACATCCAGATCTACGTGAAGCGGGACGACGTGGGCGAGGAGCCCTACGCCGCCTTCAAGACCTGGGACATCGGCGACATCGTGGGCGTGAAGGGCTTCGTGTTCAAGACCAAGACGGGCGAGGTGTCCGTCCACGCCAAGGAGCTGGCGCTGCTCTCTAAGTCCCTCCGGCCCCTGCCCGAGAAGTTCCACGGGCTCAAGGACCCGGAGCTTCGCTACCGGCAGCGGTACGTGGACCTGTTCATGAACGACAAGGTCCGGGAGACCTTCCGCAAGCGCAGCGCCATCATCGCCCAGATCCGTCGGTATCTGGATAGCGAGGGCTTCATGGAGGTGGAGACCCCCGTGCTCAACACCGTGGCTTCCGGCGC
>CAMHDC010000234.1 GCA_946183765.1 uncultured Clostridia bacterium
AGCATCCCCAGCTTCATAGCGGCGGACTGGGCCACGAAGGCGCTGCCCCAGATCACGGAGCAGCCCAGCAGGATCAGGCTGTATTTCGTCTGTTTCATGGGCAGTATCCTACCACTGAAAAACGCAGAACACAAGAGACTTTTCTGCTTTCCTGTGATATACTGATTTAAATGGGAAAAAAGGAGGGCCAACCGCATGCAGGAAACGCTGAGGGCGGGCGACCGTGGCCGGGCGGTCCGGGAGCTGAACGAGAATTTGAGGATTCTGGGCTACGAAGCGGGGACGGGGGACAGGTTCACCCAGGCTACCGCCCGGGGCCTGTTTGCCCTGCAGACGGATCGGGGTCTCGAACCCACCGGGAAGGGTGACAGCCGTACCCGGAGCCTGCTGAGCCTTCTGGTCTGCAACGACCCCGGCGAAGCCTTCTACGGCGATGCGGACGGGGACGGGCAGCTCACCGTAAAGGACGTGGGCATCGTGCTCAGGAGCCTGCTCACCGGGAAGCGCAAACGGGTCCCCACCGTGGCCCTGGATGCGGACGGCAGCGGGCAGGTGGACATCAAGGACGCCCTGTACCTGGTCAAGTGTCTCACCGGCCGGGCCGCACCCAAGCCCAACGCCCCCTGGATCGATCCTGAGATGGGGGTGGGGGAGGACGTTCAAAAGGCGGTGCAGGAAGCCATTTTGACCGTATCGCCCCTGCGGCGGCAGCTGGTGGAAGCGGCCCTGTCCTTCGCCTTCGATCCCCATGGGGAGCAGGCGGCGGCCTTTCCCAAGAGCCTCTATGTATGGGGCGCCAACCTCTACGATCCGGACATGTCCCTCCATTGCCCCACCTCCGCGTCCATTGAGCTGCTGGCCGCCCGCAAGCCCGCTTTCTTCAGCGGCGGACGCCGGGAGATGATGCTCAGCGCCTTACAGAACGCCGCCGCTTTGGGCGATTCCCTTTCCGGAGCGGACTGCTCCGGGGCCGTGGTGGGCCTGTGGCGGAAGTTCGGCCTGGTGGACGGGAAGTTCGACGCCGTCGCCAACCGGCTTTTGAAGGAGCCTCTCTCCTATCCCGTCAAAAAGGAGGAGCTGCTCCCCGGGGACCTGGTGGGCTTCGACGGCCATATCGGCCTCTACGCCGGGGCCGGGCGGGTGGTGGAATGGGCGGGCGGCGCCTACGGCTGTCAGCTCACCCGGCTCACGGGCCGCTGCTGCTGGTCCTTCACGGAGAAGCGGCTGGTCAGGATGCAGAAGGACTTCGAAGCGTTCACCCGGCCCTTCTTCTTCATTGACGGCGGGGCAAAAACCGGATATACTAATTAGTTAAGATTGGGCCCCAAAAGGCCGGGAAGGAAAGGGCATATATGGAAAAACTGGGTATCGCCATCATCGGCGGAGGTCCTGCGGGCCTGGCGGCGGGCATCTATGCAGCCCGGGGCGGGGCTAACGTGAAGCTATTCGAGGAGATGTTCCCCGGCGGCCAGATCGTGAAGACCCATAAGGTGGAGAATTATCCCGGCCTCACCGGCGGCCCGGACGGGTACGCCCTGGCGGCGGCCCTGGAGAAGCACGCGGCGGAGTTCGACCTGAACGTGGTCTACGGCTCTGTCACCGATTTGAAGCTAACGGAAAAAGAGAAGACCTTCTCGGTCAACGGCGAAGAATACCGGGCAGACGCCGTGATCCTCTGCATGGGCGCCGGGCCCCGGAAGCTGGGCCACCCGGACGAGGACAAATTCGTGGGGGCGGGCATTTCCTACTGCGCCACCTGCGACGGCAATTTCTATCGGGGCAAGGAGGTATGCATCGTGGGCGGGGGCGACACCGCCGTGTCCGATGCGCTGTATCTCTCCGGCCTGTGCAGCAAGGTATATCTCGTCCATCGCCGGGACCAGTTTCGGGCGGCGGCCACCCTGGTGGATCGGATCAGGCGGGCCGAGAACGTGGAGCTGGTGCTGGATTCCACCGTCGTGGGCCTCTCAGGCGAGGACAGGCTGTCCGCCGTTACGGTGGAAAACAAGTTCACGAAGGAGCGGCGGGAACTGCCTGTCAGCGGCCTGTTCGTGGCCGTGGGCATCTTGCCCCGGACGGAGCTGATCGAGGGCCAGGTGGCCCTGGACGAGGGCGGCTTCATCGTCACGGACAAGTACATGCAGACCAGCGTCCCCGGCGTCTTCGCCGCGGGCGACATTCGAAACACGCCCCTCAGGCAGGTGGTCACCGCCTGCGCCGACGGGGCCGTGGCGGCCACGAAGGCCATAGAATATGTGGGGATGAAGTAATGCTGTTATCGGAAGACAAGCGAAAAGAAGCGTTGCGCATCCTGTCGGAGCTCTACCCGAACCCTCGGCCGGAGCTGAACTTCGCAAGCCCCTACGAGCTGCTGGTGGCGGTGATGCTCTCGGCCCAGTGCACGGACAAGCAGGTGAACAAGGTGACGGCGGAGCTCTTTAAAATCGCCAACACCCCGGAGCAGATGATCGCTCTCGACGAGGACCGGCTCATGGAGCTGATCCACTCCTGCGGCTTCTTCCGCATGAAGGGGAAGCACATACTGGAGACCTCCCGTATTCTGGTGGAGAAATTCGGCGGGGAGGTGCCCGCGGACAGGGACACACTGACAGAGCTCCCCGGCGTAGGCCGGAAGACCGCCAACGTGGTGGTCAGCAACGCCTTCCATATCCCGGCCATCGCCGTGGACACCCACGTGTTCCGGGTCAGCAACCGGATCGGCCTCGCGGAGGCGAAGACCGTGGAGAAGACCGAGGAGCAGCTCATGGAGCACATCCCGGAGGCGGATTGGACCGACGCCCACCACTGGATCATCTTCCACGGGCGCCGGGTCTGCGCCGCCCAGCGGCCTAAGTGCGCGGAATGCGCCTTGAACCAAGTTTGCGATTTCTATACGCGAAAGGATAGTTGAATGGATTTTTTGGATAAGGTCCGCATCGTGGTCAAGGCGGGCAACGGCGGCGACGG
>CAMHDC010000235.1 GCA_946183765.1 uncultured Clostridia bacterium
TATACTTCTTCAGCAGCGCCACCGCCGCCTCCCTGGTAATCTTGCTTTCCATCTTCCTTTACCTGAATGATTCAAACTCAAAGATATCCAACAATCTACAAAAATCCAACCCCAACTGCAATTCCAAACCTTTCTTGGCGCAGGTGTGCTTTTACCCTGGTGACCTGCGCCGCGAATCTGCATTCTACGCACTCTAGTGGCGCAGCCCCTCACCCATTTTCCACACCTGCGCCAAACACCCCTGACACCTGCGCCCAAAGCGCCCTACACCTGCACCAACCAAGACCCGGCACACGCAAGACAGGCAACGGGCGGCAGGCGGCGGACGACGGGCGGCAGCGGACGGCTATGGGCGACTACGGCCGGGACCGGGGCTGGGGCTTGGGCCGGGCTAGACTCCGTTTCTTGTTTAGCGGATGTCTCGAACGACCCCTACTCCACAACGGGCACTTCCAGGACGGGACGGTAGGATGTTCCGATAAAGCGCGCCATATCCGCCATTTCGCCATCATTAACGTGTCCCGAATAGTTCTTGGCAAAGTCGCGGAATGTATCAGGGGCTTGCGGTGAGATGGTAGAGGAACTGTAGCACCAGCTACGTCCGACGTCTTCGCCGGAACGGTTGTACCTGTAACCGGCGGCAGGCAGATAGAGACGCTGCTTCGTGCGCTTGCTGACAAATTGCAGGCAACTGACGTCATCTATCGTGACGACCGTCATGATACACTGCTTTCTCAATTCCTGCCACTCCGCTTCGGTGGGGGTGCGCCAATTGCCCCCGAGATGGGCCCTTACAGGATCGTCCGCATAATCGTAATCGGCGTATTCGAGCTTACCATCGGGCTGGGTGTCGCCATCCCAGTAGTCGGTCTTGTTCGTGGGACAATACTTGGTCAGCAGAAGGATAATCTGATATTGGCTGGGGGAAATCTTCTTCCGATAAGAGCCATTGCACCATTTATACGAATCGATGTCATACGACGGTTTGCCCGCCTCCAATTCGCCCCAGGCATAGTAATCCCCATATTCCACAGGCGTGCTGGCGCCCAGGTTACATTCGGCCCAATAGATCCGATACTTCGTGCCGTCTTCCCGGGTCATCACGATGCCCATGTCCACCGTTCCTTCCGGAGCGTAAACTTCCTGATTGTCGTCAGTCTCCTGTTTTCCACATGAAAACAACGCCAGCAACATCATGGCCAAAGCGGCCAGTCTTTTCTTTCCCATAGAATAACAATTCAAAGAGTGAATTCTAAACAGAAGTGCAACAGACTCAGAAGCAAAAACCGCGAAAAGTCAAGAAAAAAAGACGATCGCCCCGGCGGCCTATATCAGATTCAGGAACAGGGTGATGATGCCCGTGTTGATGAGGTCCACGAACATGGCGCCGATGATGGGGACGATGATGAAGGGGTTCACCGTGTAGCGGTACTTGTAGCAGACGGCGGACATGTTCGCCATGGCGTTGGGCGTGGCGCCGAGGCCGAAGCCGCAGAGGCCGCTCACGAGGACCGCGCCGTCGTAGCTCTTGCCCAGCAGCGGGAAGGCGACGAAGGAGCCGTACAGGGCCATGAAGGTCACCTGGGCCACCAGGATGAGGCAGAGCGGCAGGGCCAGGGAGGCCAGCTCCCACAGCCGCAGGCTGGCCATGGCCATGCCCAGGAACAGCTGCAGGCAGATGTCGCCGATGAAGACGATGCGGCCCAGGCACATCCGGGACGAAATCCGCGGCGACAGGCCCAGCAGGTTCCGCATCAGGCAGGCGGCGATCAGGGCGCCGAAATAGGTCGGGAAGGTGATTCCGGTCCAGGCCAGGAGCTTGCTCACGCCCGTTCCCAGCGCCATCGCGATGAAGAGTTCGCAAGCCGCGATGACCATCTCGCGGAAGGCCGATTCCTCGGAGAGGGAGGCCGTATTCCGCGCGGCGGGCGCGGCTTCCGAGGCCTCGATGCCCGTCATCACGCTGGTCGGGGCCGACGGTTCGGCGAGATGGTGCCGGCGGATGAGGGACTCGCCCAGCGGGCCGCCCAGCAGCGAGCCGGCCACGAGGCCGAAGGTCGCGGCCGCCATCGCGATGGAGGACGCGCCGGTGAGGCCCAGCTCCTCCAGGAGCGGCGAGAAGCCGCCGGCGGTGCCGTGGCCGCCGCTCATCGGGATGGACCCGGCCGCCATGCCGAACAGCGGCGACAGCCCCAGCCCGCGGGCGATGCCCACGGAAATCAGGTTCTGCGCCGCGATGAGCACGGCCACGAGGCCGATCATCACGAGCAGCGGCTTCCCGCCCTGCTTGAGCGCCTTCATATCTGACTGGAAGCCCACGGAAGTGAAGAACAGCATCATGCACAAGTCCTTCACGGACCCGTCGAAGGTGCATTCCACGCCCAGGGCGTACAGGAGGAGCGTCAGGAGGGAGACAACGAGGCCGCCGGAGACCGGAGCGGGGATACAAAAGCGCTTGAGGAACGGGATCTGCCGCGTAAACAGCATACCCAGGAGCAGGGCGATGACGCCCACGCCCGCGCTTTGAAACAGGTCCAGATGCAGTGCCATACCATACGAATATACGGATTTTTGTCCGAAGCGGGAAAGAATCCGCCGAAAAAACGTCCGAAAATCGTATATTTGTCCCAATGACCAAGTCATCGCCCCGATGAAAAGGCTTCTCCTAACCACTTTCGCCGCAGCGCTTTGCCTCGCTGCCGGCGCCCAGGACCACCTCCCTGGCTATTACAAGGACATCTTCATGGACAGCGGCATCATGCTCACGTCCCGGACCGACCTCCCTGTGACGGAACTGCTGGGCCTGTCGATGGAAGCCTTCGTGTCCACCAAGCACAGCTATACGCTCCCCTACAAGTTCACGGCGACGGACACCCTGCGGCAGCGGGAGCTCATCGCCGGCTCCCCCATCGACGAGAACGGCATCCTCCTCTACCCCGACGGGGCGCCGCGCTTCCGGATGG
>CAMHDC010000236.1 GCA_946183765.1 uncultured Clostridia bacterium
GCCCGGCACCGCTGGGGCTCCGTGAAGGAGGGGATGTCGTAGAACAGGGTCACGGCATCGTCCTCCTCCCCCTTGCCGGAGACGAGGAGGCTTCGCAGGATGCGGCTCGCCCGGCCGTCGTAGAGATACAGATACCGGCGCTCGCCCTGGAGCCGGGGCTCCCCCGCCTCCTTCTTTTCGGGCAGCAGGGACACCATCAGCTGGAAGGGGCTCACCTTCAGGGCCGCCGCGATCTCGTAGAGGGTGTCCATATCCAGGGCGATGGCGCCCTGCTCGTACTTGCCCACGGTGGCCTTGCTCTTGTTGATCCGTTCCGCCAGCTCCGACAGGGTCATCCGATTGGCCCGGCGGTAGATGCGAATATTCTCTCCGATGCGCACGCCCAATTCGCTCATGTAAATATCCCTTCCTCTCCCAAACGGTCACAGCCGCTGTCTGAAGCCAGTATACCGCGCAAAAGTGATATTGTAAAGAGACAAAGCGGTATAAAATCTCGTTTTGATACGTTTGTGACCGTTTGCGTCCACAGGGGCTATGCGGATATACTGAAGATGCACATTTGGATACATCTTCGGGAGGTAGCCCATGAACGACAAGCTCTCCTTCGGCAAGGTATTCGTCTTCGGTTTCGCCCTGTTTGCCATGTTCTTCGGCGCGGGCAATCTGATCTTTCCCCCGGCGCTGGGCATCGTCACCGGCACCAACTGGATAATCAGCTTCCTGGTCTACATCCTGGCGGACGCGGGTCTGGCCATCCTGGCGCTGCTCGCCTTCTTCCGCTGTCAGGAGGGCTTCCAGAACAGCATCTCCATCCAGCTGGACAAGACCACCTCCTTTCTGCTGATTCTCTTCAACACCCTCTGCATCGGTCCCTTCATCGCCATCCCCCGGACCGCCGCCACCACCTTTGACATCGCCGTGAAGCCCCTTTTGGGCGCGTCCTTCCCCGGCTGGACCTCCTGGGTCGCCGGCGGCATCTATTTCGGCCTGGTGCTGATCCTGTGCCTCCGCCCCGGCAAGGTTGTGGACATCATCGGCAAGGTCCTCTCCCCCACCATGTTCGTGGCGCTGCTGGTGCTCATCGGCATCGGCATCGTTCGGCCTTTGGGCAAGGTGGCCCCCGGCTCCTCCACCATGGCGGCGGTGAAGCTGGGGCTGGAATCCGGCTACCAGACCATGGATATGCTGGGCGCGCTGCTCTTTGCCGTGGTCACCCTGTCCTCCGTGCGGCAGGCGGGCATCACCAGTCCCAAGAAGCAGTTTCGGCTGGTGGGCCTGGCGGGGCTGGTGGCGGCCTTCGCTTTGTTCGTGGTCTACGGCGGGCTCACGTATCTGGGCGCTTCCATCTCCGGGGAGCGGGGTCTGGCCGCCAACGCCCTCAACGATCGGGCGGGGCTGCTGGTGCTCATCGTCCGGCGGCTCGTGGGACCGGCGGGAACGCTGCTTCTGGGCTTCATCGTGACGGCGGCCTGCCTCACCACCTCCATCGGCCTGGCCTCCTCCTGCTCCCAGAACATCGAGGAGCTGACCCACGGCAAGCTCCCCTACCGGCCCGTGCTCATCGGCATAATCCTCTTCAGCTACGTCGTGTCCAACCTGGGCACCACCGCCATCCTGAACATCGCGGGCCCCATTCTGAATGTGATCTTCCCCGTGTTCATCATGCTGGTGATCCTCTCCTTCCTGCCCAAGCGCATCAACCAGGAGACCTACAGCGCCCCTTACGGCGCCCTGTGCGCCTTCGTGGTCACGGTGCTGACGGAGATCGGCAGTTTCATCCCAGCCTTGAAGCTCTTCATGACCCGGCTGCCCCTCGCCTCCGTGGGCCTCGGGTGGCTCGTCCCCTCCCTGATCGCCGCGGCCGTCGGCGCGTTCGTGGGCGCCTTCGTGCCCCGCAAGCACCGGTCCCTGAAACCCAGGAAATAATATACTGCCTCCGTCCCCGGGCGGAGGCATTGTTGTGTGCCATTGACCGTGATATACTGAGCGTATAGAATATTGGAAAGGAAGGCTATCAAAGCATATGACCCAAAAGATGATGGATGCCATCGTGAAGCCCGTGGCGGGCGTCGGTTTGGAGCTTCGGCAGGTGCCCGTGCCCGTGCCCGGCCCCGGAGAAGTGCTGATCAAGGTCCACAAGACCGCCATCTGTGGCACGGACGTGCATATCTACGACTGGACCCCCTGGTCCGCTGAGCATGTGAAGCCCCCCATGGTCATCGGCCACGAGTACGTGGGCGAGATCGCGGAGCTGGGCGCCGGCGTCACCGGCCTTGAAGTGGGCATGCGGGTCAGCGGCGAGGGCCACATCACCTGCGGCCACTGCCGCAACTGCCACACCGGCAACATCCAGTGGTGCAAGAACACCACCAGCGTGGGCGTGGATCGGGACGGCGCCTTCGCGGAGTACGTGTGCATCCCCGCCAGCAACGTCATCATCATCGACCCCAAACTGGATGAGGACGTGGTCTCCTTCTTCGACGCCTTCGGCAACGCCACCCACACGGCCCTCATGTTCAACCTGGTGGGTGAGGACGTGCTCATCACCGGCGCGGGCCCCATCGGCGTCATCGCCGTGGGCATCTGCAAGTACGCGGGCGCCCGGCGGGTGGTCATCACGGACATGAACGAATACCGGCTGGATCTCGCCCGAAAGATGGGCGCGGACGCGGCGGTGAACATCGGTAAGGAGAATTTGGAGGAGATCATGCACCAGCAGGGCCTGGTGGAGGGCTTCGACGTGGGCCTTGAAATGTCCGGCAGCGGCGCGGCTCTGAAGCAGATGCTGTCCGTCATGCGCAACGGCGGCAAGATCTCCCTGCTGGGCCTCGGGAACGGGCCCATCAATCTCGATATGAACCTGATCATCGGCAAGGGGCTGACGCTCCAGGGCATCTACGGCCGGAAGATGGACAACTGGCACCAGATGAGCTACATGGTCCAGGGCGGT
>CAMHDC010000237.1 GCA_946183765.1 uncultured Clostridia bacterium
TTGAAGAAGTCCCTGCTGAAGACCCTGAACCGGGCCCGGACAAAGCCCCTCGATCACGACGGCATCGACGGGGCGGATGCCCTCGACAAGATCATCGACATCGACCAGAGCCCCATCGGCCGCACGCCGAGGAGCAACCCGGCCACCTATACGGGCCTGTTCGATCTCATCCGCGACCTCTATGCCGCCACCCCCGACGCCAAGGTCCGGGGCTATAAGCCCAACCGCTTCTCCTTCAACGTGAAGGGCGGCCGGTGCGAAGCCTGCCGGGGCGACGGCATCCTGAAGATCGAGATGAACTTCCTCTCCGACGTGTACGTGCCCTGCGAGGTCTGCGGCGGCAAGCGGTACAATCGGGAGACCCTGGAAGTGAGGTACAAGGGCAAGAACATCTACGACGTGCTGGAGATGACCGTGGAGGAGGCGCTGCCCTTCTTCTCTAACCACGAGCGCATTCGCCGGAAGCTGGAGATTATGAACGACGTGGGCCTGGGCTACGTGAAGCTGGGCCAAAGCGCCACCACCCTCTCCGGCGGCGAAGCCCAGCGGATCAAGCTCTCCACCGAGCTCTCCCGTCGGGACACGGGCCGGACCCTCTACGTCCTGGACGAGCCTACCACGGGATTGCATACCGACGACGTGAAGCGGCTTTTAGCCATCCTCAACAAACTGGTGGAGGGCGGCAGCTCCGTCATCGTCATCGAGCACAACCTGAACGTGATCAAGACGGCGGACTACATCATCGATCTCGGCCCCGAGGGCGGCGACGAGGGCGGCACGATCGTGGCCGCCGGCACCCCGGAGCAGGTGGCTTTGTGCGAGCGAAGCTACACGGGGCAATACCTCAGGGACATTCTGACGCAGGAGGGGCGGATGTGAAGGTGCTGCGCGTGCTTTGCCTGATCGTGGGCGGCTTTCTGGTGCTGGACACCCTGATCGTCTGCTTTCTTTCCAACTATAACCTGGGCGTGATCCTGCCGGCGGTTTTAGGCCTGCCCCTGCTGCTTCTCGGCCTGTTCTGGGCCCGTATGGACGCCGGGTTCTGGCTGTTCTTGCGCCGCTTTGTCCTCATCTGTTACGGCCTCGGCTGCCTGTTTTTGCTGTTCCTGGGCTCGCTGATGCTGCGGGCCATCGATCGGGGCGAACACGGGGACTACGACGCGCTGATCGTTCTCGGCGCGGCGGTCCACGGGGATAGGGTCACCTGGGTTCTGAGCAACCGGCTGGACACGGCCTATGACTACGCCGTGCAGCATCCCAAGACCACGTTGGTGGTCTCCGGCGGCCAGGGGGACGGGGAGAGTGTCACCGAGGCCTCCGCCATGGCCGGGTATCTTATCCGCAAAGGCGTCGATCCCAGCCGCATCTTCATCGAGGACAAAGCCACCAGCACGGCGGAAAACTTCGCCTTCAGCAAGGCGATGATCGACGAACAACTGGGGCCCGACGCTTCCGTCGGCTTCGTCACCACCCGTTTTCACGTGTACAGAGCTTCCCGCGTGGCCCAAAAGGGCGGCATTTCCGCAAGGGGCCTGGGCGCGCCGGACGTGTGGTACATCGCCCTCAACAACTTCCTTCGGGAATGCGTGGGCATCTGCTGGTATACCCTGAAAGGGTGGATATAAAACCTTGACAATCCCCCCCAAAACGTGGTAATTTTGGGAGTGGAAAAACCGAATATGCTTCGGAAGATCGGCCCGGGAGAGATTGCCGTTTGGCAGCGCCGAAGGGGACATGCAAAAACTCTCAGGCAAAAGGATCGGGCCGGGACGAAGCTCCGGAAAGTGAGGGGAGGACCCTCACGCCGAAGGTGCAACCGGGCGGGACGAATCCCGATCCCGGGAATCTCTCAGGCAAAGAACGGAGGCGCAGTATGCTCTTTGTAGTCGTATGCGCCTTTTTTGTTTCCCCGCGCAGGAGCGCATGAATTATACGCAATAAAACAACAGGAGGATTTTCATGAGCGAGCTCAAACGGACCCAACTCTACGACGCCCACGTGAAGGCGGGCGCCACCATGGTGGATTTCGGCGGCTGGGAGATGCCTATCCAGTACCCGGAGGGCATCGTCGCCGAGCACCTGTTCACCCGGCACAGCTGCAGCCTCTTCGACGTGAGCCACATGGGACGGCTCCGGGTGGAAGGCCCCGATGCGGTGGCCTTTTTGCAGCACGTGCTGACCAGCAACGTGCTGGCCCTGGATCTGGACAAGGCCCAGTACTGCATCATCCCCGCGGAGGACGGCAGCGCTGTGGACGACGCGTACCTCTATCGCTTCTTTGAGGACTGGTACCTCCTGGTGGTGAACGCCGCCAACACGGACAAGGACCTTGCCCACCTGCTCCCCATCGCGGAGAAATTCGATGTGAAGATCACCAACATCACCCCGGACTACGCCTCCATCGCCGTCCAGGGCCCCAAGAGCCGGGATCTTTTGATGACCCTCTCCGGCGGCGTGGCCGTCACGGAGCCCATGAAGAACGCCCTGGGCGTGCTGCCTTTGGAAGGGCACGAAGCCTGGGTAGCCAAGACCGGCTACACCGGCGAGCCTCTGGGCTACGAGGTGTTCGTAAAGACGGACGACGCCCACTGGCTGTGGGATCGGCTCCTGGAGCTGGGCGCCAAGCCCGCGGGCCTGGGCGCCCGGGACACCCTGCGTCTCGAGGCGGGCATGCCCCTCTATGGCCATGAGATGGGTCTCGACGCCGAGGGAAAGCCCATGCCCATCTTCGCCGTGTCCCTGGCAAGGTTCGCCGTCTCCTTCTCCGAGAAGAAGGGCGACTACGTGGGCCGCAAGCCCCTGGAAGCGCAGGCCGCGGCCAATAAGCGCATTTTGAACCGTGACTTCGCTCCCGAGGCTCTTAATGCCCTGCCCCGCCGCATCCGGCCCATCACCCTCCTCGATCGCGGCGTCATCCGCGCCGGCATGCCCGTCTA
>CAMHDC010000238.1 GCA_946183765.1 uncultured Clostridia bacterium
CGCTTCTTGTTCTTGCGGCCCACGTAGGCGTAGGCCATGGACTTCATCACCTGCTGGGAGGCTGCCCTATACTGCTTGGACTTGGCTCCGAAATAGCCCTTAGCCAGGCGCAGGACCTTCCGACGCTTCTTGATGGAATTGACGCTTCTCTTAATTCTTGCCATGGTTCACATCTCCTTACTTATAGGGAATCAGCTCGCGGATCTTCTTCTGCTCTTCCTCGGCGATATAGCCGGTCTGGCGCAGGCCGCGCAGCCTCTTGGTGGTCTTCTTGGTGAGGATGTGGCTCTTGTAAGCCTTGCCGCGCTTGATTTTGCCGGACTTGGTCACGTCAAAACGCTTAGCAGCGCCGCGATGGGTCTTGATCTTTGGCATGTTCTTTCCTCCTGATAGATTTTTAATTCTTCGGTGCCAGCACCATGTACATGTTCCTGCCCTCCTGCTTGGGTGCCCGTTCCTGGGTGGCCATGTCGGAGACCATGTTGTAGAAGGCGGTCATGACCTCCTCGCCGATATCGCCCCGGGTGATCTGACGGCCGCGGAACCGGATGCTCACCTTCACCTTGTTTCCGTCCTGCAGGAACCGGGAGCAGGCCTTGGCCTTGACTTCCATGTCGTGCTGGTCGATGGTGGCGGAGAGGCGGATCTCCTTGATCTCGATGATCTTCTGGTTCTTCCGCTGCTCCTTTTCCCGCTTCATCATGTCGTAGCGATGCTTGCTGTAGTCCATGAGCTTGCAGGTGGGGGGATTGGCGTTGGAGAGCTTGACCAGATCCAGCTCCCGCTCGTCAGCCAGACGCTGGGCGGCCCGGACATCCATGATGCCCAGCTGGACGCCGTTTTCATCGATCAAACGGACTTCCGGGTCCCGGATCTCCTCATTGATAGGCAGTTCTTGGGTAGCGATGGGTCAACACCTCCTAAAAAAATAGCGGACGCAAACGCGCCCACCATGAAATAGTCCCATCATACCGTGCCTGATCTGTTTCAATCGGCAGGTGAGAGGCGGGCGCCTCTGCTTAAGCGTACTTATTATAGCGGCCGACTTCGGCCCTGTCAAGGGCTTTTTTGCGGGTTTTTCAACCTTTTTTCAGGCCAGCAACCCGCTTTTGAATATGTATACGCCCAGGGCGATATGCAATAACAGGAACAGGGGGACCAGGATCCTGAACTTGGCGTGCTTCGTCTTGTGGCGAAAGAGCTCCATGCCCAGGAGCGCGCCCAAAGACCCGCCCAGAAAAGCGACGAGCAGGAGCGTGGACTCCGGGATGCGCCAGGCGCCTTTTTTCGCTTTCAGTTTGTCGATGCCGTAGAGGGCGAAGGCCAGCACGTTCACCAAGAGCAGGACGGCAAGCAGGATCGTTTTCATATCGTATCCTCCGGATCGGCTGAGAACTGGTTGGGCCGGGTCTTGGGGAAGTGTTT
Organism: uncultured Clostridia bacterium; assembly: GCA_946183765.1. Classification (GTDB taxonomy): domain Bacteria; phylum Bacillota; class Clostridia; order Christensenellales; family CAG-138; genus RUG472. Next base: position 1,426 of record CAMHDC010000238.1, read on the forward strand.
GTGCCCCAGGTGTTCGGCCCAGTTCTCCGGGTAGTGGGATTCGTAGGGGATGCGGCGCACGGAGCGCTTCTTCACGTTCCGGGGCAGATTGGCCCAGAGGAAGGAGGGGATGCCTACGGCGATGAGATAGAGCGGCCCCAGCAGGGCGGATTGGAAGGTGTGCCCGTATTCGTGGGCGAGGATGTCCGCCTCCCGTTCCGGCCGCAGGCCCTGGGGCACGAAGATGAACATGCCCAGCGAAACGCCGCCCCAGTTCCCGTCGTGGAGGATGGCCAAAGCGCCGCCCACCCGCTTGCGGGGGCAGCGGCGGTATTTGACGGCCATGACAAGGCCCGCCAGGGTCTGGGGCAGACCCCAGGTCCATTGCCAAAACCGGTATAGCGCTATCTTCCAGCCGTTCATGCCCCCATGATAGCATGGGCTTTCGGCTGCGTCAAGAAAGCATACTTTTTCCCGAACCGACATACAATACGGCCATGGAACGAAAAAACAACTTCTGGCCCTACGCCATCTTCATCGTGCTCTCCCTGCTGACGGGCGGCCTCGCCACGCTGGTGTCCGTAGACGGGATGAAAGCTTTTCAATTCCTGCCCCAGTCGCCGCTGACGCCGCCGCCGGTGGTGTTCTCCATCGTCTGGTCCGTCCTTTACATCCTCATGGGCGTGTCCGCGGCTCTTGTCTACGTCGCCCCGCCCCGGGGCTTGAAGGATCAGCATCTCCTGTACGCGGGGACGCTGCTCCTCAACTTCCTGTGGCCGGTGCTGTTCTTTGCTTTGGCGTTGCGCCTGGCGGCCTTGGTGACCCTTTTGGTCATGCTGGCATTGGCCGTCGGCACCGTGATCCGCTACCGGCCCGTCAGCAAGCCCGCGGCTTGGCTGCAGCTCCCCTACACCCTTTGGCTGTGCTTCGCTTTCTATCTGAACCTGACGGCCTATCAATTGAACGGATAAAACAAAAAAGCAGGCAGATCGCCTGCTCCTTTGCGTTTTTGGCTTACAGCAGCTTTTCCAGCTCGTCCACCGTGTCCGAGAACACCTTCAGAGCGTTTTTCACCGTGTCGGGCTTCGTCAGATCCACACCCGCGATCTTCAGCTCGTTCAGCGGGTAGTCGCTGCCGCCGGTGGTCAGGAACTTGAGATACCCGGAGGCGTCGCCGGTGGAGAGGATAGCATCCGCGATGGCCACGGCGGAGGAGAAGCCGGTGGCGTACTGGTACACGTAGAAGCCCCGGTAGAAGTGGGGGATGTAGCTCCACTCGGGGTCGATGTCCGCATCGATCTCAGCTCCGTCGTAGTAGAGGGCCACGAGATCGTGATAGACCTTGTTCAGCGTGGACGCGGTGAGCGGCGTGCCGGCGGCGGCCAGGTCGTGAGCCTTGCGCTCGAACTCCGCAAACAGGGTCTGGCGGAACAGGGTGGTGCGGAACCCCTCCAAAAAGTGGTTCAGCACGTAGGCCCGGCGCTTGGGGTCGGTCTCCGTCTTCAGCAGGTATTTGGTGAGCAGCACTTCAT
>CAMHDC010000239.1 GCA_946183765.1 uncultured Clostridia bacterium
ACGCCGCCGGCGAAGGCCGCGAACATGGAGCCCAGGAACGCGAAGGAGGAGCCCAGGAACACGGGGCTGCGGAACTTGGTGAAGAGCTGATAGACCAGGGTGCCTACGCCGGCGCCGAAGAGGGCGGCGGAAGCGGTCATGCCGTTGCCCACGATGGCGGGTACGGCGATGGTAGCGGCCATGATGGCCAGCAGCTGCTGGAACGCGAACACGATGCGTTCGGAGACTTGAGGCTTGTCCTCCACGTTGTAGATGAGTTTCATTGTTTGTACTCCCTTCCTTTTTTTCCTATACTCTATCCGCTTGTTCAACGGAGCGAAAACAGCTTGACGCCCAGGGGCTCCCCGTCCACCTGGGGGACCGTGACGAAGATCATCTCGTCCCGGGAGGTGGGGATGTTCTTGCCCACGTAGTCGGGGCGGATGGGCAGCTCCCGATGGCCCCGGTCGATGAGCACGGCCAGCTGGATGCTGGCGGGGCGGCCGAAGGCGAAGATCCCCTCCATGGCGGCCCGGGCGGTGCGGCCGGTGTAGATCACGTCGTCCACCAGGACGATGTCCCGGCCCGTGACGCTCACGGGGAAGTGGGATTCTCCGGCGTCGGGCAGGGCGCTGATCTCAGAAAGATCGTCCCGGTACAGGGTGATGTCCATGTAGCCCACGGGACTGGCCGCGCCTTCGAACTTCTCCATGTTGGCGGCGATGGCCTCGGCCAGGGGCAGCCCCCGGCGGCGGATGCCCACCAGCAGAATGTTTTCGACGCCCTTGTTGCGCTCGATGATCTCATGGGTGAGCCGGGCCAGCGACCGCTGCACCGCGGCCTCGTCCATGATCTGGGCCTTGAACTCCATGGGCATCCTTTCCGCGGCAACCGGGGCTATGAAAAAAGCCTGCCGGTTTCGTTTCCGGCAGGCTGAGCATGCATCTTTTGCGCCTTATTTCGCGCCTCGCTTTGCTGACCTTACCGGCATCTCTGTACCGCTTAAAAATCATCGTGGGTATATTAGCATGGGTTTTCGTATTTGTAAAGGGGGTTTGCGAAATTTGCATCCATATATTTTGTGTTCGCTCTCCCCCGCTACCACAAATCCTACCGTTCAGTCGCCATACCCGTACACCCGCAGAAAATATCGGTAGAAGGGCATGAGGGCGGAGAAGCCGTCGGTGCAGAGGGATACGAAATCGTGGGAAAAGAGCTTTTCGTTGAAGGGCTCCCTGTGCATCATCCACAGATACTTTTTGTTGTACCAGGGCCCCAGCTCGTCGTCGGCGTGACCCTTCTTGCGGCTGTACTCCGGGCCGTTGAGGGTGAAATAATCCTGTCGGTCGAACCAGCGTGCCAGCTGCCGGAAGGTCTTGGGGTCGTCGTCCATGCTCTTGCGAAAGCCCGCCATGCCCTTAGGGTCCCGCCAGTAGTCGCCGCCGATCTGCCAGGAGAGGGCGTCGATGCCGAAGAACAGGGTGCCTCCCCCCTCCATGCTCCGGGAGGGCTTGATAGAGAACCACAGCTCCTCCTTGTAGGGACCCCGGCCGAAGAGGCGGCGGGCGTCCCGGTAGATGCGGGAGATGTGCAGCTCAAAGGGGTCGTCGGGGAAGCGGCGGACCATCTCGGCCATGACCTCCTTCGCCAGCTCGTCCATGGGCTGCTTCAAGCTCCGCTCGTAGATCTCCCGATGGCGCTCGAACCAGGGCCTGTCGTTGTTCAGCGCCAGGTTCATCATGAACTCGCTGGTCTCCTGGGAAAAACCGGTAAACATATGGGTATGCCCTTTCTCTTGTATCGTCGTGCCATTGTAGCGTTTTTCGTTCGGCCCTGTCAAGGGCGTGACCTTGAAAAAAAACCGGATGAAATCGGAAAGTTTTTCTTGCTTTTTCCACGGTATACCGTCATAATAATACATATTTTTACACAGGAGGAGAAACGCATGGCAGAGGCTTACAAGGGGTACGCGCCCCTTCAGGAACGCATTCGCAAGGAGGGCCGCGTCCTTCCCGGGAACATCATCAAGATCGACGGCTTTCTCAATCACCGGGTGGACATGCAGCTCATGCACGAGCTGAGCCATGAGTTCATCCGCCGGTTCGACACATCCAAGGTGACGTTGGTCATGACCGTGGAAGCCAGCGGCATCGCCCTCGCCTCCGCCGTGGCCGCGGATCTGGGCGTTCCCCTGCTCTACGCCAAGAAGGCCAAGTCCGACAACATCGAGGGCGGCCTCTTCCAGAGCGAGATCATGTCCTATACCTATAAGAAGAAGGTGACGCTGCTGGTGTCCCGCCAGTGGCTGCACGCGGACGACAAGGTCCTGGTCATCGACGACTTCCTGGCCATGGGCGAAGCGCTCCGGGGCGTGACGGAGATCGTGAAGCAGTCCGGGGCGGAGCTCGTGGGCATCGGCGCGGCCGTGGAGAAGGGCTTCCAGCCCGGCGGTGAAAAGCTCCGCGCCGCGGGCTACCATGTGGAGTCCCTGGCCATCATCGAGAGCGCGGACCCGGAGAAGGGTATCGTGTTCAGGGGGGAATAATTAGAAGAATAGAAAAGGCTGCTGCGCCGGGCAACAGCCTTTTTTGTTGTGTTTTTTGGATCAGGACAGCTCGAACATGCCGGTATAGAGCTGGTAGTACCGGCCCTTTTGCTCCAGGAGGGCTTTGTGGTCGCCGCGCTCGATGATGACGCCGTGCTCCAGGACCATGATGGCGTTGGCGTTGCGAACAGTGGAGAGCCTATGGGCGATGACGAAGACGGTCCGGCCCTTCATGAGCTCGTCCATGCCCCGCTCGATGTGGGCCTCGGTCCGGGTATCGATGGAGCTGGTGGCCTCGTCCAGGATCAGCACCGGCGGGTCCGCCACGGCGGCCCGGGCGATGGCGATGAGCTGCCGCTGGCCCTGGGA
>CAMHDC010000240.1 GCA_946183765.1 uncultured Clostridia bacterium
TGCTTCTGCATCCAGAAGCCGCCCTCCTCCAGGAAGGGCTCCCCGTCGTAGTCCCGCCAGGGCATGTACTCCTTCTCGATGGCGCGCCACACCTGCCGCCGTTCGTGAGCGTCCATGTCCGGCTTTTCGTACATGCGGTGCTGGAACTCGTCCACTACGCACATATAGGGGATCACGGCGAGGGCGCCGATGAGGTGGGCCGTCAGGTACTTCTCGCACTTCTCTCCGAAGAAGCTCTTCATCCAGGGGTAGGCGAAGTGCTCCATGGTCATGGAGTGGATCTCGTTGATCTCGGAGGTGGAGCCGGAGAGCATGTTCACGGGGATGGACCGCATGGCGAGATACCCCTGGAAGGCGTGACCCGCCTCGTGGGTCAGCACGTCCACGTCGGCGCTGGTGCCGTTGAAGTTGCTGAAGATGAAGGGTGCTTTATAGCCGGGGAAACGGGTCATGTATCCGCCCATGCGCTTGCCGGGCCGGGTCTTGAGATCGAACAGGTGATACTTCACCATGAACTCGAAGAACTCCCCGGTCTCAGGGCTCATTTCCTTATACATGGCGAGGGCCTTTTGCACCAGCTCCTCCATGGTCCCCTCCGGGTCCGCATTCCCCTCGGGGAAGATCAGCGCCTCGTCGTAATACCGGAGCTTGTCCACGCCCAACAGCTGCCGCTGCCGCTCCCGGATGGCGGCCACGGCGGGGGTCACCAGCTCCTTGACCTGCCTGCGGAAGTTGGCGGCATCGTCCTTCGTGTAATCGAACCGGCGGCGCTCCAGGTACGCCAGGTCCGTGTAGCTCTCGAAGCCCAGGGTATGGGCCATCCTGTCCCTGAGGTGCACCAGCTCGTCGTACTCCGCGTCCAGCTGGGGGCTGATCTGCTCATACAGGGCGGCCCAGGCGTGGAAAGCTTCCTTCCGCTCCTGCCGATCCGGGCTCTCCATGTGCTTCAAAAGCCCGTAGAAATTGCATTTTTCGCCGCGGAAGTCGGTGACCGCCAGGGCGCTGTCCTTCTGATACTGCTGACACAGGTTCCCCTCCCGGATCACGTCGGGGATGATCCTTTCGTCGCTGGTCTTGAGCCCGGCGTCGATGAGCCGGAACATCTGCTTTCCGAACTCCGCTTCGAACTGAGGCCGGAAGGGGCTCGACGAGAGGGCTTCCTGATAGGCCTTCCGAAGGGGGATCAAAGACGCGTTTTGCTCCCGGAGCCACTTCATCTCCCCCTCGTAGAAGGGGTCGGTGGTGTCGATGGTGTTGCGCACGGAGCAAAGGGCGGCCATGGTGCCCCGCTCCTCCTCGGCCTGCTGCAGAGCGAAGAAGGCGCTGCGGGCCTCCTCATAGCTGGCGGCGCTTTTGAGCTTCTCGGCGGTCTGCCCGTAGGCGGCTTTCAATGCCTCCATATCCGGCCGGGCGTAGGGCATGTCTTGAAATTGTACCATATCCATTTGCGTTTTCCCCCTTGGCGTTCTGTTTTGATGGTATGAAAAGCCGGCGCCGCCGTCAAGCGGCTAAGGCTGTATCGTCACTTGCCGGGCTTGTGCTGGTAGTCCTCCCCGTATCGGATGCTCTGGCCGCTGCTCTCGATGAGCTCCGTGACCGTCACCAGGTCGTACCCCTGCGCCTGGAGCCAGGGGATCGCCTCCTCCAGGGCGGTGACGGTGGTGTCCAGCCGGTCGTGAAAGAGGATGATCGCTCCGTCCTTCGCCTCCGCCTTCACGATCTTCAGGATGGTCCTGGGGTTCTTGTTGCTCCAGTCCCGGGTGTCCACGGACCAGCGGATGCTGGCTGCGTCGGCGGTCTTGCAGGCCCGGCGCACGGTCTTGTTCAGCGACCCGAAGGGCGGACGCAGCAGGTGGGCGTCGTAGCCGCCGTCGATCTGGGCAAAGATGCGTGCGCGCATCTCGTTGATCCGCTTCACGTTGGCGGAGGCGGAAAGCCTGGTCAGGTCCGCGTGGGTGAGATCGTGCATGCCGATCTCACAGCCCATGTCCGCCATCCGCTGTAAAACGGGTTTGGTCTTCTCGCTGAGATTGCTTCCGATGACGAAGAAGGTCCCCTTGGCCCCGTATCGCTCCAGGAGGTCCAGCACCTGGGGCGTGTACTCCGTGGGCCCGTCGTCGAAGGTCAGGGCGATCATGGGCCGGTCCGGGTCCGGCGTAGGCTCCGGGGTCGGTGTGGGCTCCGGCGTCGGGGTGGGCGTGGGCGTCGGGGTCGGCGTAGGGGGCGGCGTGATCGTAGGCGCAGCCGTCCCTGCGGCCACGGCGAACGTCCGGGGCGGGGCCGACCAGGCGGCGATATGGGACGGCGCGGCCGAAGCTTCCGCGGACAGGGCAGACGCGGAAACATGGCTGCCGCTGCAGCCGAAGAGCAGCAGCAGCGCCGCCAACAGGGGTAAAACTCGTTTCATATGAATAGGATACCACATTTTTCGACAGACAACACATCCAAATGAAACAAATCGAAAGCCCCCTTATGCAAGGAGGCTTTCCGATTTCAGGTCAATAACAGGCGATGTTGCTGTCCGTACGGGACTCCGTGCCGCCCACCAGCACCCCGTTGGGAAGGCGCACGATCATCTGCCCCCGGCCGAAGCTGGGCGTGTTGGGGTCCATGCGTATATCGTGCCCCCGGTCCGCCAGGGCGCCCATGAGCTCCGGCGAGAAGCGGCGCTCCACGGTGACGGTGCCGTCCCGAAGCCACTGCCAGCGGGGCGCATCCAAGGCCTGCTGGGGGTCCAGATGAAAGTCGATATAGTTCATCATCACCTGCACGTGGCCCTGGGGCTGCATGTACGCGCCCATGACCCCGAAGGGGCCGACGGGCCGCCCGCCCTGCATGAGGAAGCCGGGGATGATGGTGTGATAGGTCCGCTTGCCGGGCAT
>CAMHDC010000241.1 GCA_946183765.1 uncultured Clostridia bacterium
TTTGCCGCTTTTTCTTTTCAGTGAAAAGAAAAAGCGGCGGAAAAAGAAAAGCTCAAGAAGAATAATGGATAGTACGGTGAAAGCCATACATCCCAGATAAAGTTCTTTGGTTGCACCTTTCTTTCAAGAAAGGTGCGGGCTTTCAATAAACACCTATGAAAGGAACGAAAACATGAAAAAGATCGAAACGAGCAACGCCCCCGGGGCCATCGGGCCCTACAGCCAGGGCATGGTCACGGGCAGGCTGGTGTTCACCTCCGGCCAGATCCCCCTGGACCCCGCCACCGGCGCCATCGTGGGCGAGACCATCGAAGCGCAGAGCGAGCAGGCGCTGAAGAACCTGCAGGCGGTACTGGAGGCCGGCGGCGCGGCCCTCTCCACCGTCATCAAGACCACCTGTTTCCTCTCCGACATGGGGAACTTCGCCGCTTTCAACGCCGTCTACGCCAAATTCTTCACCGGCGACTGTCCCGCCCGCTCCTGCGTGGCGGTGAGGACCCTGCCCAAGAATGTGCTGGTTGAGGTCGAGGCCATCGCCGAAACGCTCTGATTCTATCTCCCCGGAGGGAACCCCTATGGAATGGCTGGTATTGGGCTTGTTTTGCGGAGGACTCCTTTTGTGTCTGCTGCTGGACTGGTCCATCCTCTATGCCCTTTTGGCGGGGCTCCTTCTCTTTTTGCTCTACGGACGGCGCAAGGGCTTCGGCTGGAAGGCGCTGCTGGGGATGGCCCTCGCCGGCGTGAAGGCGGTGAAGAACATCCTCATCACCTTCCTGCTCATCGGCGTGCTGACGGCCCTCTGGCGGGCGGCGGGGACTATCCCCGTCATCGTCTCCTACGCGGCACGGCTCATCCGGCCCGGGGTGTTCCTGCTCATGGCCTTCCTGCTGAACGCGGGCGTGTCCGTGCTCACGGGCACCTCCTTCGGCACGGCAGCCACCATGGGCGTCATTTGCGCCACCATGGGCGACGTATTCGGCGTGCCGGTGGTCCTGACCGGCGGCGCGGTCCTCGCCGGCGCGTTCTTCGGCGACCGCTGCTCCCCCGTGTCCACCAGCGCTCTGCTGGTGAGCGAGCTCACCAAAACAAGCGTCTTCGACAACATACAGCGGATGGTAAAAACGGCTCTGATACCGTTTTTGGCTTCCTGCGCCGTTTACGCCCTGCTGGGACTGCTGACCCCCCACGGGGCGGGGGCCATGGACCTTTCCGCCCTCTTCTCCCGGGAGTTTACCCTGAGCCTGTGGGCAGTGATCCCGGCCGCAGTCATCCTGGCGCTGTCCCTCCTGCGGGTGAACGTGAAGCTGGCCATGGCCGCCAGCATCCTGGCCGCCGTGCCCGTGTGCCTCCTGCTCCAGGGGCAGACGCCCCTGTCCCTGGTGCAGATCGCCCTGGCGGGGTTCACCGCCGCGGACCCCCAGGTGGCCGCCATGCTGGACGGCGGCGGCATCGCCTCCATGCTGCGGGTGGGGGCCATCGTGTGCATCTCGTCCTCCTATTCGGTTTTGTTTCAGAAGACCGGCCTTCTGGACCGGGTGAAGGGGGCCATCGGCCGTCTTTCCCGGCGCACCGGCCCCTTCTGCGCCACGCTGGTCACCTCGGCCCTGGCGGGCATGGTGGCCTGCAACCAGTCCTTGACCATCCTGCTGGCGCACCAGCTGTGCGGGGAGCTGCGGAGCGACCCTTCGGACACCGCCCTCGACCTGGAGGACACGGCGGTGGTGGTGGCGCCCCTTATCCCCTGGTCCATCGCCGGGGCCGTGCCCCTCGGCGCGGTGGGCGCACCGGGCGTCAGCGTGCTGTTGGCCTGCTATCTGTATCTGCTGCCCCTGTGGCGGCTGATCACATCAAAACAGGACGGGCGAACCCGTCCCCTGCCGCGGCGATAGGATATGTATGCTCGAAGGGAGGGGTTTGCCCCTCCCTTTTTATTGACATAGATTCAGATTTTTCAGGGACAGGATGCGGCTTTCGTGCCCCTGGGCCGCCAATCGCGCCGCGATGGCTTCGCCCCGGGCGAAGACCGCACCGTCGTCCGCCTGGTTGAGCACATAGAGGGGGTCGTATCGGTCGTAGCCCCGGATAAGCAGGGCGGCAAGGCCCGCTTCAGTCAGAGGGCCGTCCGCCAGGACGCCCTTTTCGAGGGCCAGCTCCGCCCGGTGGCACACCTCCCGCAGGGGGCGATCCAGGGCCGTGAGCCCGGCGAGCACCAGCACCTTGTCCGTATACTGGGGGATCACCGGCTCCCACACCGCCGGATACTTCACCGGATGCATGGCCGCGCCGTCGGCCTCCACCACGATCCTGTCCGCCGTCCTGCGCAGGATGGCCCACATATCCTCCGAGGGCCCCTGGAGCTTTCCCGCCGCCGTAGGCCGCCCGGCCACGGGCACGAACCCCGCCCGCCAGATGGACAGAAGGTCCCCTTCGTCGGCCCTGTCCCACAGGCAGCACCCGTCGGGGACAGTCCGCCGGATGTGGGTGGAGGTGGTCAGCGCCACCCGCTCCTTCTTCATGGCCCATTCGTGGCCCAGGGCGTACAGAAGCGAGGTCTTCCCCCCCGCCCCACACAGGGCTATGATCCTGCTCTCCCCCAGGGAAAGCTGCTCTATCAACGGCATACCCGCTCCTTTTGCGCCTTTGGGGCGCTCGTTCTGCCCCCATGATACCATCTTCACCCCGCGCACGCAAGAGCGCCCGGGCAAAGGCCCGGGCGGCGTGCCGACGGCGAATCGCGGTTTTATCAGTCCACCTTCACCATCCGATAGCCGATGCCGATGTGGGTCTGGATATACTTGGGGGAATCCGGATCGGGCTCTATCTTCTTGCGCAGGGTGGTCATGAACACCC
>CAMHDC010000242.1 GCA_946183765.1 uncultured Clostridia bacterium
AGACTCACCTCCACCCCTTCACAGACGGGCACGTCCTTCACCTTCAGGCGAATCATCTCCGAGGGCATGACCCGCTTCATCTTCTTGCTCACCAACGTCCGGCCGTCCGCCGTGACGGTCAGCTTCCGATCCCGGCCGGGAAGGGTGACCCGCATGGACAGGTATCCGTCCTCGCCCGCGGTCAGCTGCCGGGGCAGCACGTAGCGGATGCCGCCGGACAGCTTCACGGGGACCATTCGCTTGTTCGTTTCGCCCTTCAGCCAGGCCGCCGCGTGCTCCGCCGCCCGCTCGCCCTCCTCGCTGACCAGGTCCACCAGATCGTGGACGTGGAGGCCGTTGCCGCAGGAGAAGACGCCGGGCACCGAGGTCATCAGATCCCCGTCCACCAGCGCGCCGCCGGTGACGGGGTCCATTTGGATGCCGCAGGCTTTGGCGAGCTCGTTCTCCGGGATCAGGCCCACGGACAGCACCAGCACGTCGCAGGGAATGGTCCTCTCGCTCCCGGGGATGAACTGGCCCTTTTCGTCCACCTTAGCGGTGACGACGTGGGTGATATGGTCGTCCCCGTGAATCTCCTTCACGGTCTCCGCCAGGCACAGGGGGATGTCGAAGTCCTCCAGGCACTGGCGCACGTTCCGGGGAAGGCCGGAGCAGAAGGGGAGCTTTTCAAGGACGCAGTGGACCTTGGCTCCCTCCAGCGTCATGCGCCGGGCCATGATGAGGCCGATGTCGCCGGAGCCCATGATGACCACGTTCTTTCCGAAGGCGACGTTGCGCATATTCATCAGGTATTGGACCACGCCCGCCGTGTATATCCCCGCGGGCCGGTTCCCGGGCACGGCCAGGGCGCCGCGGGTCCGTTCCCGGCAGCCCGTGGACAGGATGACGGCGTCCGCCTGGACCTCGAAGAGGCCCCCGGGCGTAATGTAGGTCACCTTTTTGTCCGGGGAAAGCTCCACCACCATGGCGCCGGTGACGGTCTCCACCCCTGCGTCCCGGGCCATCTGAATGAACCGGGCCGCGTATTCGGGGCCGGACATGGCGCTGCCGAAGCGCAGCACGCCGAAGCCGTCGTGGATGCACTGGTTCAAAATGCCGCCCAGCACCGGGTTCCGCTCGAGCAGCAGCACCCGCCCGACACCCTTTTCCTTGGCGCGGACCGCCGCGGCCAATCCCGCGGGGCCGCCGCCGATGACGACAAGATCAGCTCGTTCCATGGTCACGCCTGACCTCCTTTCACATAGCCCAGCAGGGGACGGTCCCCCCGCCGCTTCAGGTCGATATCCTGGGGCGCCTTGCCCTCCGAAAGCAGCAGCTCCACGATCCGCTGGAAGCAGTAGCCCCCGTTGCAGCGGCCCATGGTGGCCCGGGTACGGTTCTTCACGGCGATGATGCCCGTGGCGCCGATGGGGTTGTGCAGGGCCCGCTTCACCTGGGCCCGGGTCACGGTCTCGCAGCGGCAGACCACGTCGCCGTAGTCCGGGTCCTCCGCGATGAGCGCCCGCTGCTCCGCCCGGGAGAGCTCCCCAAAGGGCGGGATGCCCCGGTAGGTGGGGATGAAATCGGGCTTTTCCTTCAACTCTGTGTCCTCGGAAAGGATGTCCAGCACCATTTTGGCGATGGGCATGGAGGCGGTGATGCCCGGGGACTCGATGCCGATGAGATTGACGAGGTGCCGGGCTTTGGGGCTCCGCTCAATGACGAAGTCGCCGAAGTTGGCCTCTCCCTTCTTCACCAGCTTGGGCCGGACCCCGGCGTAGGTGCCGATGACGGTCCGCATGTTCAGCGTGGGCAGCAGCACCTGGGCCTCCCGCCGCAGCTGGTCCAGGACGGGCTCCGTGGTGCTGTAGTCCTCGTGATTCTCGATATAATCCGCGCTGGGGCCGATGAGGATGTTCCCGTCCACGGTGACGGTGAGGTGGACGCCCAGCCCCCCCACGCCGGGCCGGGGCACCGGGTACACGGGAAGCTTCAAGTTGCCCTTGTCCAGCAGATAGTATTCGCCCCGGCAGGGGTAGATGGTGAAGGAGGGGTCCCCGGCCATGGCGGAAATTTTGTCGGAAAAAAGGCCCGCCGAATTGATCAGCGTCCGGCAGGTGAGGGTGTGCGCTCCGGCCTGGACCTTATAGCCGTCCCCGGTGGCGGTGATGGCGGTGACAGGGCTCCCCAGATAGTATCTGACCCCGTTCTGGGCTGAGGCCTCGGCCAGGTGGATGGAGTAGAGGAAGGGATTGAACACGGCGGTGTTCCTGGAGAGCATGGCCCAGCTGGCGGGCAGGTCCGGCTCGATGGCGCGGATGGCCGCCCCGTCGATGATCTCGAGGCCCTTGACCCCGTTCTTCTCGCCCTGCTCTTTGAGCTTGATGAGGGCCTGGTGATCCGCCTCGTCGTAGCCCACGATGAGCTTGCCGGTCTTTTTATAGGGGATGTCCAGCGTCTTGCACAGGGCCTCGAAGCCCTCGTTGCCCTCCACGCAGAGCTTGGCCATGAGGCTGCCGGGCCGGTTGTTGAACCCGGCGTGGACCACGCCGCTGTTGCGGCCGCTGGTGCCCATGCCCACGTCCAGCTCCTTCTCCGCCACGGCCACTTTGAGGTCGTAGCGGCTCAGGGCGTAGGCGATGGCGCAGCCAACGCTCCCCCCGCCCACGATCAATACGTCATAGTCGTTCATTTACATGCCTCGCTCAAAACTTTGATGGCGTCCTCCGGTGTGAAGGCCGCGTAGCCGCCCGCCGCCATATCCCCCCATGGCAGGGCGTTTTGGGCCAGCTCCCGGACGGTCCCCTCGTCGGGGGTGAAGCCCAGGGCTTCCGTCAGGTTCACGGGCAGGCCCAT
>CAMHDC010000243.1 GCA_946183765.1 uncultured Clostridia bacterium
TATATCGGCGGCTGGGGCCAGCAGTCGGGCCTGTGGCGGTTCACCGCCATCCGCAACGGCGAGGCCGCGGAGTACGTGGAGAAGGGCGATTACAGCAAGCCCTGCCTGGTTGCCTGGGCGGAGCGTGCGCTCCTCACGGAGGGCGACGCCTACGACATGACCCTGGTCCATTTGGAGTGCCGTGACGAGCGGGGCAACCGGGTGAACACGGCCTTCGATCCCATCCTGCTCACCACCGAGGGCCCCATCCAGGTGGTGGGGCCCCGGGCCGTCTCCCTGGAGGGCGGCGCTTTCGGCACCTTCGTGCGCACCGTGGGCGAGACCGGCACGGGGGTGCTGACCCTTTCCTCCCCCACGCTGGGCAGCTGCAAGCTGACCTTCACCGTCATCCCGGAGGTAAAGTAACATGGAGTTCCGCCGATTCGACAACGCCTACGTGATCCGCATGGACCGGGGCGAGGAGGTAATGGAGACCCTGACGGCCCTGTGTGAGCGGGAGGGCATCCGGCTCGCTTCCGTGGAGGCCATCGGCGCTGTGGATCGGGCCGTGGTGGGGCTCTACGACGTGGATAAAAAGGTGTTCCATCGAAAGGAGTTCCAGGAGCCCATGGAGCTCACCAGCCTCCTGGGCACCGTCACCGAGAAGGACGGCAAGCCCTATCTGCACCTCCACGCCACGTTGTGCGACGCGAATATGCAGACCCGCGGTGGGCACGTGAACGAGCTTCACATCAGCGCCACCTGTGAGATGGTCCTGCGGCTTTTGCCCGGCTCGGTGGGCCGCCGTCCAAACGAGGCGACGGGGCTGAATCTGTTCTCTTTCTGATTTCTCATAATATAAAAGCGCCGCCCTTCGGACGGCGCTTTTTCTGCGCTTTCACCAATTCGGTTCTCCCGTTCCCAGGAACAGCACCCGATGGGCGGGAATGTCTTCAACGGGATATTGGGAGGAAAAGAACTTGTGCATGACCTGCTCGTAGGTGAGGCTGTCGTCCCCGGCCAGGACCACAGCGTAGGCCTTTTGCCCGTTGGTCTCCCCCGTCAGCGTCAGCAGAAAGGGAAAGGGCTCGTCCCGCATGTCGAAGCCGTCGGAGAAGAACGCCCGGAACTGGCCGTCATGAAAGAAGACGTCCATGAGGCACATTTCCTCCCCAAAGAACTCCGCGATGCGGACCCCGGCTTTCTTCCCGTCCTCGGCCCGCTGCAAAAAGCGCTGCCAGACCTTGACGTTCTCTGCGACGGTCAGATCCTCCAATATGACCCAGCCGTAGAGCTTCGCCGCCTGCCGCGTGTACCCCTCTTCCACTTTGGAAAAGCCCGTATAGTTTCCATCCTGATTCAGCGCAAAGGACACAGGCCGCCCGATGCAGCCCGTCAAAAGCAGAAGGGAAAGCAGGATCGCCAGGGCCTTACCCTTCATGGGGCAGCTCCTCGGTATAGAGCATGTCGTGGGAGATGCTGCCGTAGAAGAGGCGGCTGACCTCCCCGTGGTCTCTCGTCTGGCCCAGGATCCACATGAGCTTGGCCACCACGGCCTCGGTGGTCATATCGTAGGCTTCCAGCACAGGCAAATCCTGCTTTAGCTTGTGCCCCACCCGATAAACGGTCAAATCGCTCCCCTCGTTGGGGACCTGGGTGGTCACGACCACGGTCTTCCCCGCCAGCACGCCCCGGCGGATGGCCGCATAGAACCGGCTGCCCTCGCTGGGCACGCCGCCCACGCCGAAGCTCTCCACCACCAGCGCGTCCTTGCGGCGGAGCATGTAGGAAAGGACCTCCGGCCCCATGCCGGGGATCAGCTTGACGAGGCCCACGCTTTCGTTGAGCTTATGGCTGAACACGGGAGGCTTTGTATAATTGAGATAGATATACCGCAGCACCCGGCCCTCCCGCACGGAAGCGAGCTCGGGATAGTTGATGCTGGAGAAGGCGGAGAAGCTCTTGGACCGGACCTTCCGCGCCCGGGTGCCCAATATGACGGAGCCGTTGAACACGATGACCACGCCGCAGCTGCCGGGCGAGCAGGCGTAAGCGAAGGCGTCCAGCAGGTTCACCTGGGAGTCGGTGTTCTCGGAATGGATGGGCTTTTGAGCCCCGGTGAGCACGATGGGCTTGGGCGACCGGCGCACGAGATAGCTCAGAGCCGCCGCCGTATAGGCCATGGTGTCCGTGCCGTGGGCCACCACGAAGCCGTCGAACTGGTCGTAGTGCCGCTCGATGGCCCCGGAGATCACCAGCCAGTCGGCGGGGGTCATGTCCGTGCTGTCGATGTTCAGCACCTGGACGGCGTGGGGCTCGCAGATGGCCTTCAGACCCGGCACAGCCCTTAAAAGCTCCTCCCCGCTGACGGTGGGGGTGAGCCCTGCATCCGTATTCCCGGAGGCGATGGTCCCCCCGGTGGCGATCAACAATATCTTCTTCATGGCTTCAGTATAGCGGAAACGGCTCCTGTTTGCAATAAATACAGGAAAAAGAAAATCTCCCGATCGCTCGGGAGATTGATTCTTTTGTCTGTGGGTTGTGGAGTGGTTCAGAGGGGAACTTACATGCCGTACCGCTTCTTGAAGCGATCGACCCGTCCGCCGCTGTCCACCAGCTTCTGCCGGCCCGTGAAGAACGGATGGCACTTGCTGCAGATTTCGACCTTGAGCTCACCCTTGGTGGAGCCGGTAACGAAGGTCTCACCGCAGGCGCAGCGCACGACGGCCTCGCCGTAAGACGGTTGGATATCTTTCTTCATGTATTATCACTCCTTTGTCGTGTAATGCATTACCGTTTGCCATTATACCATGGCGAACCGAAAATGCAAGCACTTTTTTCAGGAAATTTTCGG
>CAMHDC010000244.1 GCA_946183765.1 uncultured Clostridia bacterium
TCATCTCCTGCGCCCTGACCATCGTCATGATCACCGGCGGCATCAACATCAGCGTGGGCGGCGTCATCGGCCTGACCACCATGGCCTGCGCGATCTTCGTCAACAGCCGGAGCGGGGAGAGCGGCACGGTCAGCATCCTGCTGACGCTGTTGCTGGCCCTGGGCATCGGCCTGGGCTTCGGCGTCCTGCAGGGCTTTCTGGTGGCCCGGCTGGAGATCCAGCCCTTCATCGTCACCCTGGCGGGCATGTTCCTGGCCCGGGGCCTGACTACCATCCTCTCCCTGGAGCCGGTCACGGTATCCCACGAGGGCTTCCAGGCGCTGGTGGAAAGCAGGGTGAAGATCCCCTGGCTGGGCTATGTAGCCCCCAACGGCAACCTGATCCCGGCCAAGATCGAGATCGGGGCAATCGTGGCCATCTGCGTGGTGATCCTGATGGCGCTGACGCTGCACAACACTCGCTTCGGCCGGAACGTTTATGCCGTGGGCGGCAATCCCCAAAGCGCCCTGATGCTGGGCATCAACGTCAAGCGCACCGTTTTCTGGGCCTACGTGATCAGCGGTCTGCTCAGCGGCCTGGCCGGCTTCGTGTTCCTGATGCACAAGCCCGCCGGCAATGCCAGCGTGGCCATGCGCAGCGAGATGGACGCCATCGCTGCCTCCATCATCGGCGGCACGCTGCTCACCGGCGGCGTGGGCAATGTGATCGGCTCCTTCTTCGGCGCCATGATCCTGGCCACCATCCAGAAGATCATTTTCCTGAGTCCGCTGAACGCTTCCTGGTGGCAGGATATGGCCAACGGCGCCATGCTCTGCTTCTTCATTCTGCTGCAGAGCCTGATCCTCATGCGCAGAAACAACAGCAAAACAGCGGGAAAGCTCCTGAAAAAACTGAAAATACACAAGGCGGACAAGACGCCCGAGGGAAAAGAGGAAAAACATGAAACGTGAATTTTGGTTTGTGGTCGGCAGTCAGTTCCTGTACGGCCCGGATGTTCTAGTCACCGTGGAAAAGCGGGCCAAGGAGATGGCGGAGGAGCTCTCCGGGGCGCTGCCCTATCCTCTGATCTATAAAGTCACCGCCAAGACCAACCGGGAGATCGCCCAAGTGGTCCGGGAGGCCAATTACCGGGACGAGTGCGCCGGCATCATCACCTGGTGCCACACCTTCAGCCCCAGCAAAATGTGGATCGACGGCCTGCGGGACCTGCAGAAGCCCTGGTGCCACTTCGCCACCCAGTATAACCGGGAGATCCCCAACGAGGAGATCGACATGGACTTCATGAACCTGAACCAGGCCGCCCACGGCGACCGGGAGCACGGCTTCATCGGAGCCCGCCTGCGTAAGCCCCGGAAGGTCGTCGCCGGCTACTGGAAGGACGAGAAGGTCCGTCGGCGCATCGGCGACTGGATGCGCGCCGCCGTGGGCGCGGCCGTCTCGCGGGAGATGAAGGTCATGCGCTTCGGGGACAATATGCGCGAGGTGGCCGTCACCGAGGGCGACAAGGTGGAGGCGCAGATCAAGCTGGGCTGGCAGGTGAACACATGGGCCGTGGGCGATCTGGTGAAGGAAATGAACGCCGTGCCCGAGACCGAGATCGACGCCCTGACGGCCGAGTACGAGGCCGCCTACGACCTGGCGACGGACAATATCGAGGCCGTCCGCTACCAGGCCCGGGAGGAGATCGCCATCCGGCGGATGCTGGACCGGGAGGGCTGCCGGGCCTTCGCCAACACCTTCCAGGATCTCTACGGCATGGAGCAGCTGCCCGGCCTGGCCGCCCAGCACCTGATGGCCCTGGGCTACGGCTTCGGCGCCGAGGGCGACTGGAAGGTGGCCGCCATGACCGCCATCCTGAAAGCCATGGGACAGGGCGGAAACGGCGCCAGCGCCTTCACGGAGGACTACACCTATCACCTGGTGGAGGGCCGGGAGTATTCCCTGGGCGCCCACATGCTGGAGGTCTGCCCCTCCGTGGCGGCGGACAGGCCCCGGATCGAGACCCATCCCCTGGGCATCGGCATGAACGAGAAGGATCCGGCCCGCCTGGTCTTCGAGGGCAAGGCCGGCCCGGCCCTGGTGGCCTCCCTCATCGACATGGGCGGTCGGCTCCGGCTGATCGTCCAGGACATCCAGTGCGTCAAGCCCATCCTGCCCATGCCCAATCTCCCGGTGGCCCGGGTGATGTGGCGGGCCATGCCGGATCTCGCTTCCGGCGTGGAGTGCTGGATCACCGCCGGCGGCGCCCACCACACCGTGCTCAGCTACGACGTCTCCGCCGAGATGCTGCGGGACTGGGCCCGGATGATGGATATTGAGTTCGTGCACATCACCAAGGACACGACGCCGGAGAAGCTGGAAGAGGAACTGCTGGTCAAAGACCTGATCTGGAAACTGAAATGATGGAACTGAAAAAGACCGTACTCGGCATTGAGCTGGGCTCCACCCGCATCAAGGCCGTATTGATCGACGACAGGCATCTCCCCATCGCCTCCGGGGACTTTGAGTGGGAGAATCAGCTGGTGGACGGGATCTGGACCTACTCCATGGACATGGTCCACACCGGCCTGCAGAGCTGCTTTGCCCGGCTGCGGGAGGATGTGAAGGCCAGATTCGGCCAGGAGCTGACGACCGTGGGCGCCATCGGCGTGTCCGCCATGATGCACGGCTACCTGCCCTTTGACAAAGACGGGAAGCAGCTGGCGGAATTCCGCACCTGGCGCAACACCATCACGGGAGAGGCCGCGGAGAAGCTGACCGCGCTCTTCGGCTTCAACATCCCCCAGCGCTGGAGCATCGCCCATCTCTATCAGG
>CAMHDC010000245.1 GCA_946183765.1 uncultured Clostridia bacterium
TGGACGAGCCCTTGCCCTGGGGCCACGTGGACGTGGTGGTGACAGAGGACTATTTGAAACGGGAGTATGAGAAGGCCATGGAAGCGGTCACCACCAGGGACTGCCGCCAGGGCTGCAACGGATGCTTTGGGAGGGCCTATGCGGATTATCGCTGCTTTGCATGAGACGGGGCGGGCAGCCTACCTCAGCCACCTGGATATGCAGCGGACGCTCCAGCGAGCGCTCCGCCGGGCGGACATGCCCCTGCAGTATTCCCAGGGTTTCAACCCGCATCCCCTCATGGCCTTTGCGGGCGCTTTAGCCACCGGGGCCGAAAGCGAGCGGGAGTGGTTCGACGTGCGCCTGGACGGGGAGATAGCCCCCGCCGATTTCGAGGCGCGATTGAACGCGGTGCTCCCCGAGGGCATGGCCGTGTCCCATGCCATGGAGGCCCCGGAGGGCCTCTCCACCCTGACCGGGCATCTTGCCGCCGCCCGGTACACCCTGTGGGTACGGCCTGAGAGGGCCGTTTCGGCGGCAGAGGTGAACAGCACCCTCCACAAACTGCTGGCAAGTTCGGAACTTATGGTACAGAAGCGGACGAAGAGCGGGGCCATGGTGCCTCAGAACATCCGTCCGCAGCTCTACGAAGCAGGGCTCACGGGAAGGGACGGCGAATCCTTCACGCTGGATGTTTTGGGAGAGCTGACCGCCGGTGGCGGGCTGCGCACGGAAGCGTTTGTCAACGTGCTGCTCGATTTTCTGGGGTCAGCGGGCTCTTTCAGATGCCGGCGGGAGGAGATGTACTTCGACGAAGTGCCGGGGCTCCCCAGCCTTGGGAAAGGAAAACATGAATAAAGAAATTTTGGTAGACGCCAACAAATTCGCCATCCGCGTGGCGGTGGTGGAGGACGGCACCCCTGTGGAGCTCTACGTGGAGCAGACGGGGTCGGAACGGCTGGTAGGAAACATTTACTTAGGCAAGGTCCAAAATGTGCTGCCGGGCATGCAGGCGGCTTTCGTGGACATCGGCCTGGAAAAGAACGCCTTTCTGTACGCCGGGGACGTGTTCTTCCCCGGGGATCAGTACGACGAGCTGGAGCAGCTCCCCGAGACCCGCAAGATCGGCGACCTTTTGAAGCCCGGTCAAAACGTGCTGGTCCAGGTGGCCAAGGACCCCGTGGGCACCAAGGGCGCCCGGGTCACCACCCACATCACCCTGGCCGGCCGGTCGCTGGTGCTCATGCCCACGGTGGACTACGTGGGCGTCAGCCGCCGCATCGAAAAGGAGGACGAGCGGACCCGGCTCCGCAAGATCCTCAACGAGATCAAGCCCAAGAACAAGGGCGTCATCGTCCGCACCGCCTCGGCGGGGAAGACCAAGGAAGCCTTCCAGGAGGATCTGGACAGCCTCTTGACCCTCTACGAGGACATTGAGAAGAAGTCCAAGAAGACCAAGGCTCCCGCCCTCATGCACGCGGAGCAGAGTTTGCTCTTCCGCACGGTCCGGGACCTGCTCATGAAGGACGTGGATCGGGTCTTCGTCAACGACCAGGAAGCCTTCGAGAAGCTCAAGGAGATCGCGGACGTGATGGCGCCGAAGCTCAAGCCCCGCATCCTCTTCAAGGATTCCGAAGCCCTCTTCGACCGCTACGAAACGGAAGCGAAGATCGAGAACGCCCTCAGCCGCCAGGTGTGGCTCAAGTCCGGCGGGTATCTGGTCATCGACCGGGCCGAGGCTATGACCATCATCGACGTGAACACGGGCAAGTACGTGGGCAAGGACAACCTGGAGAAGACCATCACCAACACCAACTGCGAGGCGGCCAAGGAGATCGCCGTGCAGCTTCGGCTCCGGGACATCGGCGGCATCGTCATCATCGATTTCATCGACATGGAGAAGGAGGCCGACCGGCAGAAGGTTCTCCAAACCCTGAAGGACGCCATGCGGGACGATCACACCCGGTCCCACGTGTTTGGGTTCACCCACCTGGGCCTTGTGGAGCTCACCCGGAAGAAGACCGGCCGCAGCATCGGCGACACGCTGAAGGTCACCTGCCCCTATTGCCAGGGGGAGGCCAAGGTCCTCTCGCCCTACACCGTCTTCAACCGGCTCCGCAAGCAGACCCTGCAGGTGCTGAAGGGCTGCAAGATGCGCCGCATCTACATCGAGGTCAGCCCCGACGTGGCCGCGGCCATGGAGGAGCTCATGAAGAAGGACGGGGAGCTGTTCCCCGAGGCCAGGGACGCCGACTTCTACGTGAAGGCCAACCCGGCCCTCCACGCGGAGAAGTTCACCGTCAAGCCCCTGCCCGACAAGCGGGTGGCGGAGGCGAAAAAAAACTGCCGTATAATGCACTAAAAAACGCAAAATCTCCGGAAAAATTTGTTGACACAGCCCCTGCCGAGCTGTATAATACTTCGGCAAGCCGCGTTGAGCCGGTTTTCTAAGTGCGCGCGATCATCGAACGGCGATCGCCCGTCACCGTCCCAAGCGAGTCTGGGAAGAAGGAGGAAGCACAAACATGTACGCAATCGTTCAGACCGGTGGTAAGCAGTATAAGGCCCAGGTTGGCGACGTCATCTCCGTGGAGAAGCTGGACGCCGAAGTGGGCGCCGAGGTCACCTTCGACGTATTGCTGGTCGCAGACGGTGAGACCATCACCGTGGGCACCCCCGTGGTTGAGGGCGTCAAGGCCACCGGCAAGGTCGTGGAGCACGGCAAGGGCAAGAAGGTCATCGTCTTCAAGTATAAGCCCAAGAAGAACATCCGCAAGAAGAACGGCCATCGTCAGCCTTTCACCAAGGTTGAGATCACGGCCATCGCCTAAGA
>CAMHDC010000246.1 GCA_946183765.1 uncultured Clostridia bacterium
CCAGGATCTCCGCCGCCGCCAGGACCTTCTTGTGGATCACGTTGGGGTTTTCCTTGCGGAGCGTCAGGGAGAAGGCCATGTTCTCATAGATGGTCATATGGCCGTAGAGGGCGTAGTTCTGGAACACCATGGCCATGTCCCTGTCCTTGGCGGGGGTCTGGGTGATGTCCTTCCCGTCCAGCAGCAGGTGTCCGGCGCTGATGTCCTCCAGGCCCGCCACCATGCGCAGCGTGGTGCTCTTGCCGCAGCCCGAGGGGCCAACGAGCACGATCAGCTCGCCGTCCTTCACGTCCAGGTTGAAGTCGTAGACGGCCTGGACCTTGTTGTCGTAAATCTTGTCGAGATGCTGTAAGTTCAGCGTTGCCATACCGTTTCCCCCTTACGCAGCCTTTTGTTCCAGGGTGGCCATGTGGGCCGCCAGGACCCGGCTCTTGCGAATGCCCACCAAGCCTGCCACGAAGCAGCACACTGCCGACGCGACGAGATATAGGATCACCCGGATGAACTGGGCGTTCTGCATGACGATGGTCTCCTGCTGGTTGATGGTGGCCACAGAGGTATGGGCCCGCATGGGCAGGATGAAGATCCTGAGGATCTGCAGCGCGCCCACCACGAGGAGCACGCAGGCGTACGCCTTGTTGTAGCTCTTGACGCCTTCGGAGCAGAGGAACACCGTCAGCATAAAGATCAGGTTATAGAGGATGGAGGCTCCGATGAGGATGTTGTAATAGTAGGAGCCTACGTCGGATTTATAGATGCTGACGAAGTAGAATACGTTGAACAGGATAGCGAGCAGCGCAAGGCCGGAGGACAGGGTGTTCTTGGTGAACCGCATCCGGTCCCGTTGGATGAATTGTTCTTCGTTCATGCTCATGCCATGGCTTCCTTTCCGGCTGCGAGGAGCCGCTGTTCTGCCTTCATCAGGCGGATTTTCCAAATCAGGTTCAGGACGAGCAGCACCGTGACGATCAGCAACACGGCGTAGACCGCGTAGTGGGCGTCGAACCAGAAGGTGGAATCCACATAGGCGGTCTTCCACATCTCGGCGTGCTGCTTCAATGCTTCAAAGTCGATCTGCGTCAAAAACGCGGCTTTGTAGCCTTCGATATAGGCGTGGGCCCATACCGCGTAGGCCACGGTGGCTGCGGAATAGAGACCGACCGCGACATAGTTGCCGACATAGTATTTGCGGCGCACGTGGGTCTGGGTGAGGAACAGCAGGCAGGCCAACAGGATCAGCCCGATGGCGTACTTGAGCAGGGACTTGTTGAAGTCCTGCATCATGTAGTACAGGATCGAGCCGGGGACGTCGGTCTCCGTCAGATCGTAGGGATTGCGCATGGTGGAATAGAGCGCGTCATACAGGTCCGTCATGAGACCCAGCGCGTAGAGAAAGGTCAGCGCGCAGGCGATGATGGCCACGATGCACAGAATCTTTTGGCACTTGATTTGCTTCTTATACATTTCGCTTCTCCCGTAGGCCCGGTGATTGAGAGTATGGGAAGGGGGCCGGGGTCGCGACCCCCTTCCGCGTCAGTCGTTCAGAGAATCAGGGTTACTTGTTCAGGGACTCGTAGTACTTCTGCAGACGGTTCCAGGCGTCCTGCTTGAGCAGCAGGTACTGGGCGCCGCCCATGGTCTCGGCCACGTACTTGGCGCTGCTGGCGGCGTCGCCCATGCCCTCGGCCGCGTAGCCGTTCACGATCTGATCCACGAACAGGTTCTCACCGCCCTTGTTGGCAGCGAACTTGGTGGACAGGTCGGAGTAGGACTTGATCTGGTCGTTCTCCACCTTGGTGTTGGGGAGCACGGTGGGCACGGAGGTGTACCAGGGGTTCTCGGTGATGGCCAGCTCCGGATGCTTGATGGTGCCGAGGCCGATAGCCACGGAGATGTGGCCCGCGCCCTCCCGGCCGACTTCGTGGGTGCACTGATACTCGAAGGCCTGGCTCTTCACGAAGGACAGGGTGGAACCCAGGTAGTTACGGGCGTAGTTGGTGTAGTTGCCGCCCGCCTTCTCCCAGAGCTCGGCGTAGGTGGCGTCGGCGATGACGGGCATCTCCTTGCCGTTGAAGTTGAAGGTCACATAGGAGCCGTCCGCGTTGGTCTTGATGAAGGCGTCGGGACCGTAGGACATGAGGATCTGGCCCCGCTCGCTGTAAGCGAAGTCCAGAAGCTTGATGGCGGCGTTGAGCTTGTTCTCATCGTCGGCCACGCCCTTGACGGAGATGCCCCAGGCGTCGGTCTTGACGGAACGCCAGGACTCGGTGAAGCGCATGTACTTCTCGGCGCCGTCGTTCCAGCGGGCCACGGGCACCATGACCGCCATGTACTTCTCGCCGGCGGCGTTGTCCAGACGGGTCTTGTTGTGGAGGGTCTGGGTCTGGTTGTAGTCATAGTGCATGAAGCCCAGATCCTGCTCCAGGTAGTTCTCGGTCTTGACTTCCTCACCCTTCACAAAGGCTTCGGAGATCAGGCCTTCCTTGACCATGTCGTTCATCTTGGCCAGGGCGTCATAGGCGGCGGTCTCCTGACGGGCGTCATGGAGCTTGCCGTCGCTGCCGATGTACAGATAATCCTGACGGGACTCCAGGCCGCGGACGCCGAAGAGGGTGCCGGCGAACCGGAACATATCGACCCGGCGCTGGTTGTTGGCGTCCTCGCGGGAGAAGAGGCCCTGGACGGTCTCGGTGCCGTTGAGGGTCTGGGGGTTGGCGACCACGCAGCGGAGCAGGGCGACCAGCTCGTCCACGTCCCAGGCGGCGTTCTGGCCGATGAACAGGTCGGCGCGCTCGG
>CAMHDC010000247.1 GCA_946183765.1 uncultured Clostridia bacterium
CCCGGCAGCGGCAAGAGCTTTCTGGCCAAGAAGCTGTCCCGGGAGCTGGGCATCCCCCACTACGACCTCGATGACATCCAGTGGGCCAACGAATCGGGCTATGGGAAGAAGCGGGACGCGGGGGATCGGGACGCCCTGCTAAACGAGATCCTGCAGAAAGACCAGTGGATCATAGAGGGCGTGTACTACGCCTGGTGCGGTCGGTGCTTCGAGGACGCGGACAGGATCTACCTGCTCACCGTGCCCCGCCCCGTCTACCGATACCGCATTATCCGGCGGTTCCTCCGGCGGAAGCTGGGCCTGGAACCGGGCAAAAAGGAGACTCTCAAATCCCTCTCCGCCCTTCTACAATGGGCGGACAAGTACCAACGGGTGAACCTGGTGGAGATACGTAAGCTTTTGGAAGCGTACCCGGAAAAAGTGATGGAGCTTTCGGAGAAGGTGGGTGAATAGATGGCCTATATCGTGGAAATACAGGATTTTTCCGACCCGGCGCTGGACGTGTACGCCCGGCTGACGGAAAACCAGTTGAAGAACCGGCTGCGTCCTGAGGACGGGTTGTTTATCGCCGAAAGCCCCAAGGTCATCGGCACGGCCCTGGACGCAGGGCTCGTCCCCGTGTCGCTGCTCACCGAGCGGCGGCATATAGAGGGCTCCGCCGCAGCGTTACTGGCGCGGTTGGGGGACGTCCCCGTCTACACCGCCGACGACGGGCTTTTATCGAAGCTCACGGGCTACGATTTGACAAGGGGCGTGCTGTGCGCCATGCGGCGGCCTGCGGAGAGATCAGCCGGGTCGGTTCTGCAGGGCGCGCACCGGGTGGCGGTTTTGGAGAACATCGTGGATTCCACCAACCTGGGGGCCATCTTCCGCTCCGCCGCCGCGCTGGGCATGGACGCCGTGCTCCTCTCCCCCGCCTGCTGCGATCCGCTCCTTCGCCGGGCGGTGCGGGTCAGCATGGGCACCGTGTTCCAGATCCCCTGGGCCCGACTGGATTCTATGGACGCCCTGAAGCAGGCGGGCTACGTGACTTTGGCCATGGCGCTGAAACACGACGCTTTGTCCCTGGACGACCCTGTTCTGAACACTTTCGATAAACTGGCTATCGTCCTGGGCACCGAGGGGGACGGGCTGACGAAGGAGACCATCGAGAGCTGCGACTACACCGTCATGATTCCCATGGCCCACGGAGTGGACTCCCTGAATGTGGGAAACGCCGCCGCCGTAGCCTTCTGGGCCCTGCGCAAAAAGTGATATGGAACGGACCATCGCCGCCGAACCCTATAGATTAACCGTCCTCCGGGACGATCCCGCCGCCCCGATCCTGTACACCGTATCGGAGGCCGGGGACGCCCGGGCGCTTTTCGCCTCGCTCCCCACACCCAGGCCCACCCTCGTCTGCATCGAGGGGGCGGATTGGGATCGGGACTTGTCCCCCTGGCCCGCAGAGAAGGTCTTTCGGGGCGGAGACGACTTCTCCGGCGGCGCGGAGGACTTTTTACACACCCTTTTGACGAAGATCGTCCCCGCCGCAGAGGCGGACCTCTCCTCCGCCTGGCGAGGCCTGTTCGGCTACTCCCTGGCGGGGCTGTTCAGCCTGTGGGCCACGACGAAAACGGACGCCTTCACCAAATGCGCCAGCGTGTCCGGCTCCCTGTGGTTCGACGGGTTCACGGCGTATCTCTCCGCCCATCCTCCTTTGGGGCAGCCTAAAAAGGTCTATTTATCCCTGGGGGACCGGGAGGAGAAGGCGAAAAATCCCCGGATGCAGCAAGTCCGGATCGCCACGGAGCAGGCGAAAGCCATCCTCCAAAGCCAGGGCGTCCCCTGCGCCTTCGAGTTGAACCCCGGCGGCCATTTCCAGGACGTTCTGGAACGGCAGCGGCGTGCCGTCCTGTCCCTGCTGTAGCACGCACCGGTGACAAAAACGCATAGTATATACCACCTACATTCTGCAAGGAGGATATGCCATGCTGACCTTCACCAATCAGGCCGCCCTGACCTATCGGAACCGGGTGCGCTATTCCAATCTGACCACCGGCCAGATCGCCGACGCCCTCACCGTCGCCAAGGAGGCCCTGATCCCCGTCTACGGACCGGAGGACGACGTGACCTACGTGGTGCGCCTCACCAACAACGGCGCCGCGCCCCTCACTGACCTGACCCTGTCCGACGATCTGGGCGGATACGATTTCGATCAAACCACCCTCTATCCCCTTAGCTTCGTGGCGGATTCCCTGCGCTATTACGTGAACGGCGCGGAGCAGCCCGCGCCCGCCGTGACCCCCGGCGCGCCTCTGGTTATCTCCGGGATCGCTGTGCCCGCAGGCGGCAACGCCCTGATCGTCTATGAGGCGTCGGTGACCGAATATGCCTCCCCCGCTTCGGACGGCAGCATCACGAATACCGTTACCGCATCCGGCGGCGGGCTCACCGCCCCCGTCACCGCCTCCGCCACCATTTCCGCCGCGGCCGGGCCGGAGCTGGCCATCACCAAGGCTCTGACCCCGGAGACCGTGGGCGCGGACCGGCAGGTGACCTACACCTTCACCATCGAGAACGAGGGCAACGCCGCCACCAGCCCGGAGGATCAGGTGACCGTCACGGACACCTTCGACCCGGCGCTCACCGACCTCACCGTCACCCTGGACGGGGCGCCCCTCGCCCAGCCCGGCGGCTACACCTATGACGAATCTACCGGTGTCTTCGCCACCGTCCCCGGCATCCTCACCGTCCCCGCCGCCACCTACACCCAGGACCCAGCCACCGGCGTCTACACCACGGACCCCGG
>CAMHDC010000248.1 GCA_946183765.1 uncultured Clostridia bacterium
AGATGGTGAACTGGCGCACGCGGATGAGGCCGTGCATCTCGCCGGAATCCTCGTTCCTAAACAGGGTGGACGTCTCGCCCAGCCGCATGGGCAGATCCCGGTAGCTCCGCTGCCGGTTCAGGTACACCTGATACTGGAAGGGGCAGGTCATGGGCCGAAGGGCGAAGCACTCCTTGGTCTCGTCGTCCGGGTCGCCCATGATGAACATGCCGTCCCGATAGTGGTCCCAGTGGCCGGAGATCTTATACAGCTCCCGCTTGGCGAAGTAGGGCGTCTTGGTCAGCAGATACCCGTGCTTCTGCTCCGTGTCCTCCACCCAGCGCTGCATGAGCTGGATCACCCGGGCGCCCTTGGGCAGGAGCACCGGCAAGCCCTGGCCGATCACGTCCACCGTGGTGAAGTATTCGAGCTCCCGGCCGATCTTGTTGTGGTCCCGCTTCTTGGCCTCCTCCAGGCGCGTGATGTAGGCCACCAGCTCGTCCTTCTTCTCGAAGGCCGTGCCGTAGATCCGCTGGAGCATCTTGTTCTTTTCCGAGCCGCGCCAGTAGGCGCCGGCCACGCTGAGGAGCTTGATGTTCTTCACCCGGGCCGTGCTGCCCACGTGGGTGCCGGCGCACAGGTCCACGAACTCGCCCTGCTTATAGAAGCTGATGACGGCGTCCTCGGGCAGGTCGTTGATGAGCTCCACCTTGTAGGGCTCGCCCTTCTTCTCCATGAAGGCGATGGCCTCCGCCCGGGGCAGCTCGAACCGCTCCAGCTTCAGATTCTCCCGCTGGATCTGCTCCATGGTCTTCTCGATCTTCTTGAAGTCCTCGGGGGAGAAGTTGAATGGGGCGTCGAAGTCGTAGTAGAACCCGTCCTTGGTGGCGGGGCCGATGGCCAGCTTCACCTCAGGCCACAGGCGCTTGACGGCCTGGGCCAGGATGTGGGAGGCCGTGTGCCGATAGGTCCAGCGGCCGTCGGCGTCCTCGAAGGTGAGGAGCCTGAGGCTGCAGTCCTGCTCGATGGGCCGGAAGGCGTCGGCGCGGACGCCGTCGATCTCGCAGCAGATGACGGACTTCTTCAGCTCCTGGCTGAGGGACGCGGCGATGTCCAGGGCGCTGATGCCGTTTTCGTATTCCCGCTTCGATCCGTCGGGGAACGTGATGATCATAGTTCTTTCCTCTCTTTCTTCATATAAACTAAAAGCCCCAATGTCCGAAAGGACACTGGGGCGCTTTGGTTGCGCGGTTCCACCCAAGTTTATCACTCGCATCCGGCGATACGGGGCCGGTCCCCTTCGAGTCGCCAGGCGGTCTTCCCCTCCTGCCTCCGCGCGCCTTGCAGCCGGTGAACGCGCTCTCTGATGAAGGACAGTCTCGTGAGGGTACTGCTTCCCGGGTCTTCCCCGAAATATGGACACATTATATCATGAAGTTTCTTTGTGTCAAGAGGTCCTGCCTTTTTCTGGTTGACGGTTGCAGACATTGATTGTAAAATGGTTCCATGGAAAATAGCAGGGGAAAACAGAACGGGATGCTTTGGGGCCTGTGGCTGGGCCTGGCCGTCATGGGCGGCTGCTCGGTGTACTACTACCCCCTGTTCCTGCTGACCATGTTCCTGGTCCCCGCTCTCTGGGCGGTCCTGGCCTTTCGGACCCGGCCGGTGATGCTGGTGGTGGCCGGGGCGCTGGTGTTCCTCTTCGGCTATATGATGGGCTACGACCTGCTCAGCTGCCTCTGTATCCTGGGGGCGGCGGCCCCCGCGGGCTGCGTCCTCTACGTGAGCCAGAAGGAGCGCATGGGGAACTTCCAGAGCGTGCTGTACGTGTCCCTGCTGCTGACCTTCGGCCAGTTTTTGATCTTCTGCGTGCCGGATCTGGCGGCCACCGGCGATCCCTACGCGTCCCTGCGGAGCTACTTCGCCGAAGTGCCGGTCCTGTTCGAGGGCACGAGCCTGTATGAGACGGCCCTCCTCCTGGTGAGCCGGATCGACGAACTGATCGTGGCCTGCTTCTTCGCCTTCGCCGGGGTCTACGCCCTGGTGAACGTGCTGCTCCTGCACGCCTTCAACCGGGGGAAGAAGGATATGCCCCTCTGCCCCCTGGGCCCCTACGGCACCTG
This sequence comes from uncultured Clostridia bacterium, assembly GCA_946183765.1. Classification (GTDB taxonomy): domain Bacteria; phylum Bacillota; class Clostridia; order Christensenellales; family CAG-138; genus RUG472. Next base: position 2,103 of record CAMHDC010000248.1, read on the forward strand.
GTCCGCCCCCTACCGGTACGTCATGGTCATGGGCGCGGCCAGCCTCCTGTCCACGCTCCTGTCCATGGTCAGGGACGTGCCCATGGTGTCGGCGCTGAGCCTGCTCCTGTACGAGATGTGGACCATGCCGCTGCTGGTTTCGGGGGCCAGCTACCTGTACGCCATGCTCAAGCGCCGCCTGCCCCAGAGCCGGGTCGGACTCGTCTACGGGCTCGCCATGGGCGCCGGGCTGGTGTTCCTGTATCAGATCTTCCAAATGGTGCTGCTGCTGTTGGGCCTCGTGGGGGTCATCCGCAAGCGGCGGGCCGGAAAGGCACAGCCATGAAACGATATCGAGGGGTCCTGATCTTCCTGGGGTTGGCGCTGCTCGCCCTGTCGGGCGCGGTCTACTATTACGACCATATGCTGGGCTATCTGTGCCTGGCTGCGGCCGCCTTCGTCACGCTGATCGTGCTGCTTCTTTTGGTGGGCGTAGCCAAGCGCCAGCAGCAGCTCATGGATTCCGTCTTCGCCGACAACAACACCGCCGCTTCGGAGCTCATCCGCCGGGTGAACATCCCGGCGCTGCTCCTGGATCTCAACGGCAAGATCGTCTGGCGCAACGACGCTTTGGCCGCCGTGTTCGACGGGAAGAACGTGCTGGACGTGCTCCCCAACTTCAAGCCCTCCCAGCCCACGGTCCAGC
>CAMHDC010000249.1 GCA_946183765.1 uncultured Clostridia bacterium
CTCTTTTCACTCTTCACTTTTCGTTCTTCACTCCCACATCCCCCCGGGGGGCTTGCAAAAAGCGTCCGGAAAGCGTAGTATTCAACTGTTAGGCAGATCGTCCACGACATTTGTCATCCATTTGAGATAGAAAGCGTGACCAGCATGCACGAACACGAAGAAGAAGTCTATTACCACGATCACGGCGACGGCCATGTGCACAGTCATCCGGTGGAGCACGAGCACGACCATGACCACAGCCACGCCCACGGCCATGTCCACACCGAGACCAAGGCGGTGCTGAACCGCCTCTCCCGTGCCATCGGGCATCTGGAATCGGTCAAGCGCATGGTGGAGGACGGGCGGGACTGCACCGAGGTGCTGATCCAGCTGGCGGCGGTCCGTTCCGCCCTCAGCAGCACGGCCAAGGTCATTTTGAAGGATCACCTGGAGCACTGTGTGGCCGATGCGCACGACGCCGACCTGCAGGCTCTGAACGAGGCCATCGACAAATTCATGTAGTTCTGTGTGAAAGAGCACCGGCAAGGCGGGATTTCCTGCCTTGCCGGTGCTCTTTTGTTGGGATCGCTCAATCGTTTCCCTTGTGGACCACCACCTGCGGGAAGGGGATCTCCACGCCGTTGTCGTCAAACAGGATCTTCAGGTCCCTCGCCAGCATCCGCTGGCCGGCAAACACGTTCTGCTCTGTCACGTCCACGGCGAATTTCAGGTTCACCCCGCTGTCGGCCAGCGCGTCCACGCCGAGATAGCGCGGCGCCGAGAGATACAGGTCCGGGTGTTCCTTCCCCAGTCCGGGCAGCTTCTCCTGCAGCATCTTCTCCAGCTTGCGCAGGTCGGTCGCATAGGAGACCGCCGCCAGCACCAGCGCAACGGAGTTGTTGCGTGAGCGGTTCTGGAAGTTTCGAATATCGGAATTGTTAACCACCTTCAGGTTGCCCCCGGCGTCTTCAATGACGGTGGTGCGAACGCCGATGCTGCGGACGGTGCCCCGGAAGTCATCCAGAATGATGATGTCGCCCACGCTGTACTGGTTTTCAAAGATGATGAACGCGCCGGTGATGATATCCTCGATCAGGCTCTGGGCGCCAAAGCCCAGGATCAGGCCCACGATGCCAACGCCCGCCAGAACAGCCGTGGCGTTCACCCCCAGGATGCTCAGGCCCCAGACCAGGGCGGCGATCACCGCCACATATTTGAGCAGCCCGGAGACCAGATTGGTCACCGTGCCCGCTCTGCCCCCGCGCTTGCCCAGCGCGGCCAGAATCAGCTTCACGATCTGATAGCAGAGCCACACCAGGGCGACGGCAAGCACCAGAGTCAATAGCTGCGCAATGGTGGTATGGGCGTCGCTCTGGAAGAGGAGATTGTTCTTCTCCGTCTCCGCCAGGGCGGTTTTCAGCCCCGACGGCAGAGGCAGCCAGTTGGGATTAGCCAGCAGCAGGGCCAGGATCGCCACAAGAACAATGCCGATGTAGGTCCTGGTGTTTTTCTTTTTCATTTCGATCCTCCTTCAGCTTCTCAAGAAAGACTGTCAGCTTATATCATTGTAGACGAAGAGCTCCTGCTCCCAGCGGGGGCCCATGCCGTTGTAGTAGCGCAGCCCGATGTCGAAAGAGTACTCGCCCGGGCTGAGCTCTTCCAGCGGCACCGTGAAGACCCAGCGGAGACTGCCGTCCCCAGCGGTATAGACCCTGCTCAGAGTCGGCGTACCGATACTGCTCCATTCATGGGTCGCGCTGCCTGCGATGACTGCCACGTTCTCCGGCTCGACCAGGGAGAGATCGATGACGACCTCCGCCACCAGCTGCTTGTTCTCTGCGTCGTAGGTGATTGCCGGGCTGTTGGCGTAATGGGCAAAGCCGCCTCCGTACTGCTCGAACACGGGGCTCTCCAGGGTACCGGTGACCCCGTCGGGGTAGATGTAGGAAATCACGAACTTGGCCTTGTAGCGGCGTCCCACGTCGTCCACGCCCCAGAGGGCGCTCAGCTCGGGATCCTTATAGGCGAACTCGAGGATACCGTGATCGTCTGCAACCGAGGCGTTGTATTCAAGGGTCCCGAAGTCCGTATCGGTCTCCCAACCGCCGGGGCCCAGCTTCTGCATGGTGATAAAGGCCTGGCCGCCAAGCAGATCATTCAGCTGGAGATCGCAGGCCACACCACAGCCGGGTTCATAGGCGCCGGGCTCGACCCAGCCGCCGAAGAACAGGCTCAGGGTCGGAGCGGTGTGGGCGTCAAACTGAACCAGCGAGACGCAGCTCCAGTCAATGGCCCCGCCCATGTGCTTGTAATTGAGCCTGAGATCCAAGTCGTTGTAGACCAATGTGTTCAGCGTCTCCCCGTTCAGGGTATAGCTCACGGTAATGCTGCCGTCCGCCTCCGGGCCGGTGATCTCCGCCTTGCCCAAAAGGTCGTAGACCGAGCTGCCGCTCCAGAGCACCAGCTCCGTGGGCGTCACCTTGCTCAGGTCCAGGATCAGGCCGGTATCCACCTGGAATTTTGCGGTCAGCTTCCCGTCCCGCAGTTCAGCGGAAACAGGGCTCAGATAATCGCCCGCGTAAGACCAGATGCTGCCGCAGCTGGTGCTGTAGATCGTGCCCGCTGCGCCGTTTTTCATCGTGTAGTCGCATACGACGCGCATCTCCCGCAGGACGCCCGGCTCTGTGCCTATGTCCACAGAAAACATGTCATAGATGATGGACCCGTCCCAGTTGGGCGAGCTGCCGCTGTAGCTTCTGCTGCTGCCGCTGACCTCCTGCCAGCCGCCGCC
>CAMHDC010000250.1 GCA_946183765.1 uncultured Clostridia bacterium
AGCTCGTGGGAATAGATGCCGATGGCGGGCATGCCCATGCCGCTGGCCATGACGGACACCCGCTTGCCGTTGTAGTAGCCGGTGTAGCCCTGGACGCCCCGGATGTTGTTGACCAGCTCCGCATCGGTGAAGTAGGTCTCCGCGATCATCTTCGCCCGCAGGGGATCCCCGGGCATGAGCACGGTCTTGGCGAAATCCTCCGGCGCGCAGCCGATATGGGGCGTGAGATTCAGTTGCTTCATGGAATGCATACCTCCCGATTATTTTCTTACATTGTAGCACAAGCGGGAGCCCTTTGACAACCGGCGCCTGTCAAAAAAGCGTTCGGCCGAGGCGGCTCACGGATTTGGATGCGCAGCCCGGAACCGCTTTTCCAGGGCGTACCCCAGCCGCTCCCAGCGGAAGCGGCGGGCCAGCTGCAGCGGGACCTCCGCCGCCAGCACCCCGGCGGGGATGTCCACGAAGACGTGCTGCTTCACGAAAAGGATGCAGGCGCAGACCAGCAGCAGGAACAGGAAGTTGAACCGGCGATACCACAGGGGGATGCCCTCCGTGTCGAAGATGGCCCGCCAGCAGTAGTAGCTGCACACCACGTGCAGGGACGGGCACAGGTTGTTGGGCTGATCGCAGGCATAGATGAACCGGGTGAGCCAGGAGAAGAAATCCTTCCCCGGCACCTCCGGCCGCCGGATGGTGGCCGGCAGCAGCATAAACATGGTCCCCGTCAGCAGCAGCGTCACGAAGTAGGCCGCGGAATTCCGGTACACGTGCTCCTTCCGCTGCCGAAAGAGCAAAAAGAAGGTGATGAACCAGGACGCGAAGGACAGCACGTAGATCGTGATCCAGGCGGGCTGAAAGGGTATCTTGCCGTCCAGGGGAATGGACAGATCCAGCTTATCCATGTACTTCAGGGGGATGCGGGTGACCCAGAAGACCAAAACCTGGAACGCCGCCAAAAACAAAAAGCAGACCCAGCTGTAGTCGGGCAGCAGGCTCCGTATCCGCTTGTACGCATTTTTGATCATCCCTATCCCTCCGAACAAGGACGTATTGTATCACAATGCAATTCCAGATTCAAGGAAAGAAAGGTGAAGAAAAAGTGGCAAAGCCGCCGCGCCTGTGGTAGAATAGGCCCATCGAAACAGCAGGAGGATTTGCCATGCGTCAGATCATTGAAAACAGCTTTGAAAACCAGGTGAAGGATCTGCAGGAGCTGATCCGCATCCCCTCCGTGTCCCGGGGCGAACCCAAAGATGGCATGCCCTACGGGGAGCACGTATTCAACGCTCTGCGAAAAGCCCAGGCGATCGCCCGGAAGCTGGGCTTTGAGAAGGTATGGGACGTGGAAGGGCGCTGCGGCGTGGTGGAATACGGCCAGGGGGACGAGATCGTGGCCGTCATGGCCCATTTGGACGTGGTGCCCGAGGGCACGGGCTGGACCTATCCTCCCTACGGCGCCGAGATCCACGACGGAGCCATGTACGGCCGGGGTACGGCGGACGACAAGGGCGCGGCGGTGTCCGCCCTCTACGCCCTCTACGCTTTGAAGGAAAGCGGCGCGAAGATGAAGCGCCGGGTCCGCATCCTCCTGGGCTGCGACGAGGAGCGGGGCTCCACGGGCATGCAGCGGTACAAGGAGGTGGAGGGTGAGCCCGCCATGGCCTTTACCCCGGACGCCACCTATCCCGTGGTCAACAGCGAGATGAACATCTCCCACATGTTCTTTGAAAAGAAATACCCCTGCGCCGTCCGGGCCAAGGTGGGCACCGCCGCCAACGTGATCCCCGGCGAAGCGGCAGCCACGGTCCCCGCCATCGCCGTCAAGGGCAAGGAGGGCCACGCCTCCATGCCGGACCATGCAGACAACGCCCTCATGAAGCTTCTGCGGGCCATCGCGGACAGCGACGTGCCCCCCGCGGACAAGGAGACCTTCGGCGCCCTTTGCGACCTGTTCTGCGGCTATAACCACGGCGAGGGATTGGGCGTGGACTTCACCGACGCCTCCGGGCGGCTGACCCTGGCCCCCACCATCCTCCTGGCTGACGAAACCGGCGTCACCCTGGGCTTCGACACCCGCTACCCCGCCTCCATGACCTTCGAACAGCTCACCGGCCCCATCGACGAGCGCATGGCCGCCGCGGGCTTCGCCTGCAGGGAGCGGTCCAACTCCCTGGGCCACTACATCGCCCCGGACACGGAGCTGGTCAGCACCCTCATGGACGTGTACGGGGAGCTTTCCGGCGACCGGGACGCCAAGCCCATCTCCATCGGCGGCGGCACCTACGCCCGGGAATTCAAAAACGCCGTGGCCGTGGGCGTCACCCAGCCCGGTCGGCCGGACAAATGCCATGTGGCCAACGAGTGCATCCTCCTTTCCGAGATGCTCTTCAACACCCGCTTCATGGCGGAATGTCTGAAGCGCCTGGCGGCGGAATAAAGCAACGTGCTCCAAAGTGCCCGGATCTCCGGGCGCTTTTTCTTTGGAAAAATCCGGAAGGGCTTGTTGAAAATTCATTCTTATGTTGCAGTTTTCCCGCATTTTGTTTACGGCTCGTTAACAAAAAAGGGGCCCTTTTTCGCTACAATGAATGCATAGAACGACAGGAAGGGAACGGCTATGGAAAAACGGGCGCAGCAGAAGAAAGGACGGGATCGGACCACCGTGGTGCTGGTCTGGCTCCTGGCCATTTTGGTGCTGGGGCTCATCGTGGCCGGGGGCCTCTACGCCCGGGAGTATCTGCATCGGTCCTTCCTGGCGGTGGCGGTGGA
>CAMHDC010000251.1 GCA_946183765.1 uncultured Clostridia bacterium
TTTTCCCGATCGGCCGACAAGCCGCTTTCCTCATCCCAAATCGTACAGCAGGTCGTATGCTTCGTACCAGCCCCGCAGCGTGCCGTCCCCGGCCCATTTGAGAAGCTGACTGTCGATGAGGGAGAGGAGATCCTTCTCCTCCCGGGTGCCGATCACACGGTAATCCACCGTGCCCAGGGCGTAACTGGACAAAACCATGGCTTTTTCCCGGTGGGAGAGGGCCACGGTCCGGGGCATGCACACCGCGTCCACGGACCCGGCCCGAAGGGCCACCAGCATGTCGTAGTAGGCGGCGTAGGTCAGTATGACCAGGCCGTTCTCCTCGTCCTGCTGATACTTGCTGACCACGGAGTAGCAGGCGGTGTCGTGGAGCACGGCGATCCGCTTCTCCGCAAGGTCCGCCTTGGCCGGGATCGAATAGCCCATGAGCACGCAGGGGTCTCGGTAGAAGGGGTTCTCGGTAGCGATGTAGTTCTTGCCCGAAAGCTTGTCCAGGCTCATGACCGTGATATCGATGTTCCCCTCGCTCATCTGCCAGGCCGCCGTATGCCGGCTGACGGGGATCCGTTCGCAGCCGTCGGCGCTGTTGAAGATCACCTGAGAGAGGGCGTCGCACAACGCGGGCTCCAGCCCCGCGCCGTTGTGATTGAGGCCATAGATGTCTTCGTCCACGCCCACCCGCAGCGTGCCCTTCTTGCGCAGCACGTCGATCTCCGCGTTGTTCATATAGCTGTCCGCGGGCTGGTTTATCAGGATCGCCACGAAGATCACCAGCAGCATCCCCAGCAAAAAGAGTATCGGCCGCAGAGGCAGTTTCTCCTGCCAGTTGTCGGGCAGGAGCCGCCGCCGGTGCTTCTGTACCTTTTTGTTGAATTTGGTCTCCATCCTATTCAGTATAGCATGGAAGCGCACAGAAATGAAGCCCGACTTTTCGGGAACGCCGGTTTGTCCACAAGATGACTTGCAGGGCAGGCGCCGTTATGATATACTGTTCAATACGTTAGGCCGTTTTTTCACCGAGGGTTTTCCGGACGAATGCCTGAACACTATACTAAGGAGAGTTTTGCCAAATGAAAAAGATCATCGCCATGCTGCTGACGCTCGTCATGACGCTGTCCCTTCTCGCCGCCTGCGGGCAGAACGCCGAGGCGCCCGCCGCCGACGCGGATACAGACCCGGCCGACATCGTGACCATCATGGTCAACATCAAGGGCTTGGGCGGAAGCATCGAGATCACGGACGACGGCACCGATCCCCATCCGGATCCTGAGTATCCCATGCAGTCCGCCTTCGTAAACGCTGAAAAGGGCACCGTCGTCAAGATCCTCGCCACGCCGGAGGAGGGATATCACTTCTTCAAGTGGACCGTCAACGGCGTCGAGTATTCGGTGGATCCCCTGATCACCGTTACCGCAGAGGAGGACACCGAGTTCATCGCGGAGTTCCTGCCTGAGGGCAAGGACGGTAAGCACGTGGATCTCGCCACGGTCACGGTCCTGGGCGACCTGCTGGGCCTGCCCGACGTCGGAAGCTCCTGCGGCGACGGGAGGTATATCTACGCGTTCGAGCAGGACGGCAACACCTATCGGGCCATTTGCGAGATCTCCGAGGAGACCGCCCAGGCCATATTCGATCTGGATTTCGAGGATCCCGATTACACGAAAAAGGAGAACGAGCTCATCGCGCCGCTGCCCGTGAAGGCCATTGAGAACCTGACCGAGGGCATGCCCACCCAGGAGGAGGCGGATCGGTATCTGGGCAAGACCGGCCAGGAGCTGATCGACGAGGGCTGGTTTGTGCATTTTTACAATCTGGAAGAAATGAAGTTCGGAATGGTCCACGGCGTCTATTCCTACGCCATCACGTTTGAAGGGGAGATCAAGGATCCCGAGAACTTCGACGAAAACACGGATATGGGCGGTCTGACCGTCGTGGCCATCACCTGCGACGGCATCGGCGACGCCACCCATATGGACATGCCGGAGGATTGATCCGCCGCCCTCGGGCGCTTCCGCGGGGGCTTTGACATTTCCGGACGGAAGCAGACAAGTCTACACACATAAAAAACTGGGGCAGACGGCTTCGCCCCAGCTTTTTTGCGCTTCGACAGCGCCGAACGGAAAAAAGAACGGGAAAAACAACGAGAAACCAAACAAAGTGCAGGTTTCGACTATGTTTCGACCCTGGTTCCAGCCGCGCGGCTTTCCATCTTTCCTTATCCCTGCACCGGCGTCAGCACGGCCGCGCCCGCGGGGAAGGGCGCCTCCAGGGCGTCCAGCCGGTGGACGGGGATGGCGGGGTCCAGGGCCGAGAGGAAGGGCTTTTCATCCGAGATGACCTCGAAGCTGTGGCCGGGGCAGCGATAGTGCATGGGCACCACCAGCTTGGGCTGCAGGGCCTTCACCGCCTCCGCCGCCTCGGGGCCGGACAGGGTGTAGAAGCCGCCCACGGGGATGAAGAGCACGTCCGCGCCGCCGCAGGCGTCCACGAGGGCGGGGGTGGGCGCCTCGCCCAGGTCCCCCAGGTGCACAATTTTCAGCCCGTCCGCCCGGAAGATATACGCCCGGTTGGGGCCCCGTTTCCGGCCCCGGACCTCGTCGTGCCAGCAGGGCGCGCAGGTGATCTTCACATCCAGGAAGGTGGTCGCTTTCGTGCTGTTCACGATCACGTAGTCGCCCTTCACCTGGCTATAGTCGCAATGGTCGTGGTGCTCGTGGGACGCGGTGACCACGTGCGCCTTCACGACGGGATGGGGCA
>CAMHDC010000252.1 GCA_946183765.1 uncultured Clostridia bacterium
TGGACGTGTACTGCGCCCTGGCGGAGGTGGCCGCGCGCAACAACTACGTCTGCCCGGAGATGGAGGCGTCCCGGGAGCTTCGGATCGTGGACGGGCGGCACCCGGTGGTGGAGCAGACCCTGAAGGACGTGCTCTTCGTCCCCAACGACACCTGGCTCAACGACGGCGACGACCGGGTGGCCATCGTCACCGGCCCCAACATGGCCGGCAAATCCACCTACATGCGCCAGACCGCCCTCATCGTCCTCATGGCCCAGATGGGCTCCTTCGTGCCGGCCCAGAGCGCGGTGCTGGGGGTGGTGGACCGGGTCTTCACCCGCATCGGCGCCTCCGACGACCTGGCCTCCGGCCAGTCCACCTTCATGGTGGAGATGAACGAGATGGCCAACATCCTGCGCCACGCCACCCCCGACTCCCTGCTGATCCTGGACGAGATCGGCCGGGGCACCTCCACCTTCGACGGCATGGCCATCGCCCGGGCGGTGCTGGAATACTGCGCCGACAAGCGGAAGCTGGGGGCCAAGACCATGTTCGCCACCCACTACCACGAGCTCTCCGCCCTGGAGGGGGAGGTCAGCGGCGTGCGCAACTACAACATCACCGCCAAGAAGCAGAAGGGCGAGCTGGTCTTCCTGCGCAAGATCGTCCGGGGCGCCGCCGACGACAGCTACGGCATCGAGGTGGCGAAGCTGGCCGGCCTGCCCGAAGCGGTGATCCAGAAGGCCAAGGGCTATCTGAAAGAACTGGAGGCTGACGGGGTGCCCCGTCCCAGCCTGGATTTTGACGGCGAGGACCAGATCAGCCTGGGGGACCTGGCCGCCGAGGAGCTGCGCCGGACCCTGCGGGACCTGGATCTGAACACCCTGACCCCCATCGAGGCCATGAACCTGCTCTTTGAGCTGCAGCGGAAAGCGAGGAGCTGATGGAAAACAAGGCGCCTTCACTCAGCCGGATGAGCAAATGGGAGAGCATCTTCGCCATCGGCTGGCTCCCCGTCCACATCCTGGCCCTGCCGCTGCTGCTGGTGCTGCTGCGCCCGGGCATAAGCGCGGCAAATCTCACATTCTGGAGCTACATGATCAGCGGACTGGCCCTTTCGCTGCTGTGCGTCCGCTTCCTGGTCCGGGATTTTGAGCGGGTCTTTGACCGGCCCGCGCGGATCCTGGGGCAGGCGCTGCTTGGCTTCGCGCTGATGATGGCGGCAAATGTGATCCTGACCTGGCTGCTTTCCCCCTTCCTGCCGGCGGCGAACCCCAACAACGAGGCCGTGATGCAGCTGGCCCGGCAGGAGAAGCTGCGCATCGGCTTTGTCACCGTGGTGATGGCCCCGATCGCGGAGGAGCTGATGTTCCGCGGCGGCGTCTTCGGCCTGGTCCGGCGCTGGAACCGGCCGGCGGCCTACGCGGTCAGCATCCTGCTCTTCTCGGCCTGCCACACCTGGCAGTACGCCCTGGAGGATCCGATCTACTGGCTGTACCTGGTCCAGTATCTGCCCGCGAGCTTCCTGCTCTGCTGGGTCTATGACCGGAACGACTGCATCTGGACCTCCATCCTGATGCATATGATCAACAACAGCGTCTCCCTCTGGGCGATGTGGCTGGGGGTGGGCTGAGCATGGAAACGAGTCTGATCCGGCCCATTGCCCGCTACGAGGGGGAGCTGCCGGAGAAATTCGGCCTGCCCCGCCAGGCGGGGGTCGTCCCGGCGCTGGAGGGCCGGGTAGTGTTCGAGCCCGCCTACCGGGACCCGGAGGCCCTGCGGGGCATCGAGGGCTTCAGCCATCTGTGGCTCATCTGGCAGTTTTCCGAGAATCTGCGCCAGGCGGGGGACTGGTCCCCCACGGTGCGCCCGCCCCGGCTGGGGGGCAATGCGCGCATGGGGGTCTTCGCCACCCGCTCCCCCTTCCGGCCCAACAGCCTTGGCCTGAGCTGCGTGCGGCTGCTGGGGATCGAAAAGGACGCGGAGAGGGGCCTTGTCCTGCGGGTGGGCGGCGCCGACCTGATGGACGGCACCCCGATCTTCGACGTGAAGCCCTACGTGCCCTATGCCGACGCCCACCCCGAGGCCCTGTCCGGCTTCGCTCCGGACGCGGGGGAGACGCTGGAAGTGGTCTTTCTCCCCGGGACGGAGGAAAAAATCCCCGCGGAAAAGCGGGAAGCCCTGCGGGGCGTGCTGGCAAACGACCCCCGGCCCCGGTACCAGAACGACCCGGCCAGGGTCTACGGCCTGCGCTTCGGGGAACAGAACGTGAAATTCACCGTGGACGGAGACCTGCTCACGGTGCGGGACGTGGAGCCGTAGAGGCGACCGACCGTCGACCGCAATTATATGAAAAACAAGCCGGAGAGGCCGCGCGCCTCTCCGGCTTGTTTGCACGATCATGAAAAGTCTCGCATACACGATGCAGCCAGGCAATTGTTATCGGCTCTGTTCTTGTGCTATGATAAGGGTCGGACAGGAACGGGCGGAGAAAGCACGCCAAAGGCATGGGGCATCCCTTCTCGCCCGTCGTTCCGTTTGGGCCGCGCACTTTTATTTCCCGAAAAGCGCGCGGAGAAACGAAATATAGAATAGGAGGACAGAGAAAATGGAAGAGAAACTGAAACTCACAAAATTGATCGAGTGGCTTAGCTTTCTGGTCCCGTTGTTTGGCCTGATGGTCCTTGCCATTCACTGTGCGGAGAGCCCCAAGGCGGCGTCAAAATGCGGCAAATTGGCCATCTTTGGCTTGATCTTGCTTGTGCTTATTCCCGTG
>CAMHDC010000253.1 GCA_946183765.1 uncultured Clostridia bacterium
CGATGCGCTTGTTTCCATCCACAAAGGCATGGTTGGAGATCAGGGTGTATCCCAGGCGCGCCCCCTTCTCCTGCTTGGTAGGATAGAGTTCCCGCCCGTCAAAGGTCTGGTAAATATTCTCCAGGGCGGAATCCAGCAGGCCGAAGTCCCGCACTCCGGCGTCGCCGCCCGTTTCCTCCGTGATCAGCTGGTGCAGCAACAATACCTTTTCTCTGGAAAACTTAATCATTTGGCAAGCTCCAAAAAGGCCGGTTTGTATTCCTTCAGGATCTGCCGGGCCACGATGTCGATCTTTTCATCGTCTGTAAGCTCCCGATCCGGGGACGATCCCGCCTGTTCCAGATCGATCAGCCGATACTTGGGCCGGTTGTTCTTGAATATGATGGCCTCCCCGTATTGATCCGCCTTCTTCGCCACGCGGGAAAAGTTTTGATTGGCCTCCGTCATGGTGGCAATGGTGTTGGTATCTATGTTCATATCGTACCTCCGAAAACAGTATACGCAAATTATAGGATAAAATCAACCTATAATTATTGAGTTTTTTGAGTGTAGAGGTCAAAAGAATCGCTCTTGCTCCCCATTGACAAGGGGCGAAACAGGGGGTATCCTCATGGATAACGACGAATCAAGGGAGAAAACGATATGAAAAGCGGAAAGATGAAACGGAGGATCGCGGCGCTGGTCCTGATTCTGCTGCTGGCGGTGGGACAAGCCGGCTGCTCCATGCTCAAAAGCGGCATCCACGACCTGCACGGCAGCATCTTCGGAAACGAATACAACATCGACATCTTCGACAACATGGGCATCCGCACCCTCAGGACCCACGGGGAGAAGATCGACATCGACAACAACGTCGTGGAGGAGACGTCCTATTCCTCGGATTCCAACGGCTGGTTCACCACCAAGACGCTGAGCTCCGTCATCACCATTACCATCGACGGGAAGCAGCTCATTTCCTGCGGCGACACCTGCATCTTCTACGACACGCGGCTTTCCCCGGAGTATGAATTCTATCTGGACGACATCGACAGCTCCTCGTCGGGGATCATGGATTCGGTGCTGATCGCCGGCAAGGTGAACAGCATCAAGAACGCCTTCGGCAAGCCCATGGTGGTGGTCATCAAGTCCCAGATGGGCGCGCCCATCTACGCCTTCTCCGGGAACAAGGTCTATTGGGAGGTCCAGGAGGATCTGCCCAAGTTCACCAAGCTGATGATCGACGGCAAGGCCCTTTATATCCACCGGGCCAACTTCCAGATCATCGACAAGGGATTGCTGGACTAAGCAGCGCAAATAAACTTACAGAAAAGGATACGTCTTTCACAGGGCGTATCCTTTTTGCTTACAGTTTTACCAGACTGAATGCCTCATAGGGCATACCCTTTCCTGCGCACGTGCCCCAAATACACCAAATCCACGACGGTGCTCATGCCCCAGGTGATGGGGTAGATCCAGCAGGCCAGCAGGATGTTGTGGTACACCTGGCCGATGGTCATCAGCACCAGCACCCGGACGGCGCACCAGCAGATCAGCATGACCAGCATGGGCACCATGGGCTTGCCCAGGCCCCGGAACACGGCGGCGGACACGTGGGAAAAGCCCAGCAGGCAGAAGAACAACGAGCAGACCCGGCCCCGGAGCACCCCGTAGGCGATGACGTTGGGGTCCTGGTTGAAGGCGGCCACCAGCTGGGGCGCGAAGAGGAACATGACGATCCCGACGACCTCCACGGCCGCCACGGAACAGAGCAGGCCGAAGCGGATACCCTCCTTCACCCGGTCCAGCTTCCGTGCGCCGATGTTCTGGGAGATGAAGGTGGCCATGGCCATGGAGAAGGCCGTGACCGGCAAAAAAGCGAAGCCCTCCACCTTGGCATAGGCGCCGATGCCCGCCATGGCAGCGGCGGAGAAGGAGTTGATATAGGACTGAATGAGCACGTTGGAAAAGTCGATCACCGTGTTCTGCACCGCTGTGGGCAGGCCGAACAGCACGATCTCCCGGAGCCGCCGCCAGTGGAACCCGATCTTGCTAAAGGAGATGCGGATGTCCCCGGACTGGCGCAGCAGGCGGATCATGACCAGCAGCGCGGCGATCCCCTGGGACACGATGGTGGCGATGGCCGCCCCGTCCACGCCCATGTGAAAGACGCCGATCAGGGTGATGTCCAGCACCACGTTGATGGCGGAGCTGGTGATGAGGTAATAGAGGGGATGGGTGGAGTCGCCGCTGGCCTGCAGGATGCCCACGAAGATGTTGTACATGACCAGGCCCGTGCAGCCGGCGAAATAGATCTTCAGATACAGGGCCGCGTCGGCGAACACGTCCTCCGGCGTGCCCATGGCCCGCAGGATCACCGGCGAGAACAGCACCCCCAGCGCCGTAAAGAGCACGCTGAAGAACAGCCCCATGGCCACGGCCGTGTGGACGGTCTGGGAGGTCTTCTCCGAATCCTCCGCGCCGATATACCGGGCGATCACGATGCCCGCGCCCATGGAGAAGCCGGTGAAGGTGCCCACGGCCAAATAGACGATGGAGCCCGTGCTGGTCACGGCGGCCAGGGCGTTGCGCCCCACCAGGTTCCCCACGATCAGCGCGTCGGCGGTGTTGTACAGCTGCTGAAACAGATACCCGATGAACACCGGGATCGCGTAGCGCAGGACCCGCTGGTGGATGGGCCCCTCCGTCATCAGATACTGTTTGGTTTTGTCGGTACTCTGCATGTCGCCGCTCTCTCGGGATGGATTTGCTGACAA
>CAMHDC010000254.1 GCA_946183765.1 uncultured Clostridia bacterium
CGGAGCCCATCCTGGTCTGCCGGGCCAGCGGCACCTGCGTGACCCCCAAGGACAAACAAAGGAATAACTAAGATGGAGAAACTTATCATCACCGCCGCCATCTGCGGCGCGGAGGTCACCAAGGCCCAGAATCCCGCCGTACCCTACACCGTGGAGGAGATGGTCCGGGAGGCCCGGTCCGCCTATGACGCGGGCGCTTCCGTCATCCACGTCCACGTCCGCTGGGACGACGGCACCCCCACCCAGGACAGGGAGCGGTTCCGGGTGGTCATGGACGCCATTCGCGCCGAGCTTCCCGACGCCATCATGATCCCCTCCACCGGCGGCGCCACGGGCATGAAACCCCAGGAGCGGCTCCAGCCCACGGAGCTGTTCCCCGAGATGGCAACCCTGGACTGCGGCACCTGCAACTTCGGCGACGAGATCTTCGACAATACCCTGCCCACCATGCGGGCCTTCGGCAGGCGCATGATCGAGAACCGCATCAAGCCCGAATACGAGTGCTTCGAAATGGGCCATCTCGATACCGTGCTGAACATGGCCCGCAAAGGCGAGGTCCCCGGCGCGCCCATGCAGTTCAACTTCGTGCTGGGCGTCCCCGGCTGCGCTTCCGCCACGGTCCAGAACCTGGTTTGGATGGCCTCTTCCATCCCCGCCGGCTCCACCTGGACGGCCACGGGCGTGGGCCGGAGCGCCTTCACCCTGGCTGCCCCCGCCATCGTCATGGGCGGCAACGTCCGGGTGGGCTTCGAGGACAACCTCTATCTTTCCCGGGGCGTCAAGGCCCGCAGCAACGGGGAGCTGGTGGAGAAGGTGGTGCGCCTCAGCCGGGAGCTGGGCCGCGAGATCGCTTCACCGGCGGAAGCCCGGGCGATCCTGGGCCTCACCGGCGGTCCCAATTGTCCGGTTCGCTGAATATATACAGCATAAATTTATAAAAATACATTTTATACGGAGGAAGATTCTATGGCACTCAAAGGCAACAAGTACGGTACCCATCGCGTCATCGAGCCCAAGGGCGTGCTCACCCAGGCGGCCTATAAGATCGACAACAACATGGACGTCCTCTACTCCAACGAGATCATCTGCGACGTCCAGTCCCTGAACATCGATTCCGCTTCCTTCACCCAGATCGAGGAGGCCTGCGGCGGCGACGAAAAGAAGATCGGCGAGATGATCATGGGGATCGTGGCCGAGCGTGGCAAGCAGCAGAACCCGGTCACCGGCTCCGGCGGCATGTTCATCGGCACCGTGGCCTACATCGGCGAGGATCTGCAGGATCGGGATCTGAAGGTGGGGGACAAGATCGCTTCGCTAGTGTCCCTGTCCCTGACACCGCTGCGCATCGACAAAATTTTGGCCGTCCACAAGGACATCGACCGGGTGGACATCGTGGGCAAGGCCGTCCTCTTTGAAAGCGGCATCTACGCCAAGCTCCCCTCCGACATGAGTGAAGCGTTGGCTCTGGCCGCCCTGGACGTGGCCGGCGCCCCCGCCCAGGCCCGCAAGCTCCCCAAGGAGGGCGACTCCGTCCTGATCCTGGGGGCCAACGGCAAGAGCGCCGTCCTCTGCGGCTACGAGGCCATGAAGAAGGTGGGCCCCACCGGCAACGTGGTGGGCCTGGTCCGTAACCCCAAGCAGGTCCCCGCCCTCATGGAGCTGGGCGTGTACCATAAGGTCATCGTGGCCTCCGCTACGGAGCCCGTGGCGGTGCTGGAAGCGGCCCTCGCGGCAAACGGCGGGAAAGAATACGACATCTCCATCTGCTGCGTGAACCAGCCCAACTGCGAGATGAGCGCCATCCTGCCCGTGCGGGACGACGGCCTGGTGTACTTCTTCTCCATGGCCACCAGCTTCACCAAGGCGGCGCTGGGCGCCGAGGGCGTGGGCAAGGACGTGAACATGATCATCGGCAACGGCTATACCAAGGACCACGCCGAGATCACGTTGAACGTGCTCAGAGAGAATCCGAAACTTCGCGCCCTGTTCGACGAAAAATACGTATAAACTGTTTGCATAAAGGAGTCTGGATATGCATTTTGAGAATTATGCCCGGAAGAACGGGCTGTTCCTGGATGTGCCGGATGAACTGTGGAACGACTGGCACTGGCAGGTCAAGAACCGGGTGGAAACCCTGGAGGACCTGAAGAAGTACATGAACCTGACCGAGGAAGAGGAGGAGGGGGTGCGCCGGACGTTGGGCACGCTACGCATGGCCATCACCCCCTACTATCTGTCCCTCATAGACCTTGCCGATAAATACGACCCCATTCGCCGGCAGGCGATCCCCACCGCCCACGAGCTGGAGAAGGCGCCTTACGAGGCGGCGGACCCCCTCCACGAGGACACGGATTCACCCGTGAAGGGCCTGACCCATCGGTACCCCGACCGGGTGCTGTTCCTGGTCACCGACCAGTGCTCCATGTACTGCCGCCACTGCACCCGCCGGCGCTTCGCCGGGCAGACGGACTGCGCCGTGCCCATGGAGCAGATCAAAAAGTGCATCGAGTACATCCGGCAGCATGAGGAGGTCCGGGACGTGCTCCTCTCCGGCGGCGACGCCCTGATGCTCTCCGACAACCTGCTCGAGCAGATCATCGCCGAGCTTCGGACCATCGAGCACGTGGAGATCATCCGCATCGGCACCCGCACCCCCGTGGTCTGCCCCCAGCGGATCACCCCGGAGCTCTGCGCCATGCTGAAGAAGTATCACCCCATCTGGATCAACACCCACTTCA
>CAMHDC010000255.1 GCA_946183765.1 uncultured Clostridia bacterium
TCCACGTTCACCAGCTTCATCTCGAGGCCGTGCTCCGCTATCTTCTGCTCGCAGATGGGAAAGGCTTCCTTCTCCTTGTCCCAATAATACTGCCGCATGCGAACATCCTCGTCGGTGGCGATCCGCTGCACGGGCTTGAGGGGAGAGACCACCTTGTCCTCCTCCACCTCGGTGACGCCCATGGTCACGTCCGCGTACTCCACGCCCCGGGCCGTTTCCACCACGACCCCCTGGCCCGCCTGGATATCGAGATCGCCCGGGTCGAAATAGTAGACCCGGCCGCTGTTCCTGAATTTAACGCCGATTACCTTTACCATTGTTTTCCCACTTTCTTAAACACACCAGCAAGCCGTCCAGCGCCATGCCGGCGGAGCCGTTGAACTCCGTCAGCACCCGCCGCTTTTCCAGTGTTTCTGCTATCATACATTGAATTTGTGCCGTTGTAAAGTGCCCCGCGATACGGTTTTCCAGGGTCTGCTGGTCCGGATTTAGGACCTGACCGCCGCCCAGCCGGAGCAAAAGCCCGTCCCTCAGGAGGGAGAGCAGGATGTCCATGAAGTCGGCGAGGGCGTCCTTCCCCACCCGCTTCTTGCCTTCCTCCCGCCGTTCCAGCAGGCTCGCCGCCTTGGCGAAGGGGGACACGCCGAACAAAGCTTCTTCCACGACGGGCAGGCACTGGCTCCGGAAGATCATGTACTCCTCCCCCGCGTACCGCTCCGCCAGGGACGGGACCCCGTCGGAAAGGGCCGCCGCCAGTTTGGCCCGGTCGGGGGCCACGCCCCGGGACAGGAGCCGGGCGGCCACCTTGTCCCGATCCTCCGTGCCCACCCGCACCAGCATGCACCGGGAGCGGATGGTGGGCAGCACCGCCTGTTCGTTTCCCGTCAGGATGAGCAAAGCCTCCTCCGGGGGCTCCTCCAGGGTCTTCAAAAGAGCGTTCTGGGTCTGGGCCGTGAGCTTATGGGCGTCCGGGATCACCAGGCACCGCCGCCCCCGGGCGAAGATCTGCCGGTTCAGCTCCGCGCAGCAGGTCCGCACCGTCTCGATCTTATAGTCCGGCAGCTCCTGAAAGAAGGGGCACTCGGAGAGCTTCTCCTCGTCCTCCCGGCCCAGCAGGTACAGCGACGCCGCCTGCCGCGCGTATTCCTTTTTGCCGCTGCCGGCGGGGCCCACCAAAAAAACCGCGTGGGGCGTGTTCCCCGCCTCGAGGCAGCTCAGCCATTGCAGCAGCTGCATTCCGAGAACTCCAGTACCACCCGAATGTATCCCTTTTCCAGGCAGGGCAGCCCATCGGCCCGGGCCGCGGCCTCGATGGCCTTCTGCTGCTGGGCCGTGATCCTCTCCCCCGCCCTGGCGAGCACCCTTCCGTCCGCGTCCGCGACGTCCGCCGCCGCAAGGCACCCGGCGCAGCGCTCCGGCAGCACCAGGCAGGTGCTTACGTTGAAAAACTCCGCCGCCGTCATCGGCTTCAACTCTTCCATGGCTCCGTCAGCTTTCCTTTCAGTTCCTCTTTGGCGCTGAGGCACAGGGCCTGCCTGGCCCCGTCCTCCCGATAAATGAGCATGGTGGTCTCCTCCAGCTTCCCCACCCGCACGCTGGGGCCCAGGCGGCAGCCCAGCTCCTTCAGCTTTTCCCCGTCGTAGGGGCCGGCGTACTCGATGTCGTCCAGGGGTATCTCCGCCACCAGCTTTTCGGATCTGCCGGATAGCCTGGAAACGAAGAACGCCTTGTCCGTCAGGGTGTATCGAAAGCTGGTGAGCCTAAACCGCAGCACATAGTATCCGAGACCGATGAGCCCCGCGTACAGCACCCCCTGGACCAGCACCGGCGGCAGATCGAGCCAGGTCTGGATTCGGTTGCCGAGGCCGATGATCACCAGCGCCCCCAGCACCAGCAGGGCGTAGAGCGCGCCCTCGCTGCGGATATACTTTTTTTCCGGCGCGGCCACCTCTGTGACGATCACGTCGTAGACCATATCTTCCATCCGGTATACTATACCGCAAACTCGCCGCCTCGTCAACGAAGGATAAAACATTGGCCCCGGGCGGATGCCCATCGCCCGCCGCCGCCGGTTTCCGAACGATACGAAACGATCCCCCGGCTCAAGCCGGGGGATCGCACGTTTTGGGGTTGGATCAATACTTTTTCGCATCCTTCACGTGGGCGAGATGGTCCTCGTAGGCCTTCAGGTTCCGGGGATTCTCGGAGACCTCGGTGTCGCCCACCCGCCACCAGGAGCCGTAGCCCTCGGTCATGGACTTGGGCAGGACCCGGATGTCGAAGACCACGGGCACGCCTTCGATCTGCTTGGCTTCCCGGATGGCGGCCAGCAGCTCGGGGATGGAGCGGATGGTGTAGGCCTTGCAGCCGTAGCCCTCGGCGATCTTCGCGAAGTCCACCGGGATGAAGGCGCCGGAATGCTCCCCGTCCTCGCCCCGGTAGCGGAGCTCGGTGCAGAGGGTGTCGTTGCCGTGGCCCACCTGCAGGTTGTTGATGCAGCCGAAGGAGGCGTTGTTGAACACGCAGACGTTGATCTTCTTGTGCTCCTGGACGGCGGTCAAGAGCTCGGAATGGAGCATGACGAAGCTGCCGTCGCCCACCATGGCGTACACGTCCCGATCGCCGATGGCGTACTTGACGCCGAGGGCCCCGGAGATCTCATAGCCCATGCAGGAGTAGCCGTATTCCATGTTGTAGGTGTCCACGCCCCGGGCGCACCACATGCGCTGCAT
>CAMHDC010000256.1 GCA_946183765.1 uncultured Clostridia bacterium
ATTCCCACCTTGACAGGACTGACTTTTTCGGGAATAATAAAGCAACTGCCGGGGAGCGTCTATGCGCTGGACCCCCTGCAAACGACTATCGTGTAGAAAAAGAAGGAAAGTACCATGGCCGAATCATTGGTGATCGTGGAGTCGCCCGCCAAGGCGAAGACCATAGAAAAGTTTTTAGGGAGCAAATACAAGGTGGTGGCCAGCCAGGGCCACATTCGGGATCTGCCCAAATCCAAGCTGGGCGTGGACGTGGAGCACGGCTTCGAGCCCTCCTATATCGCCCTGCGGGGCCGCAAGGAAGTTTTGGAGACCATCCGCAAGGAAGCGAAGAAGGCCGATAAAGTATATCTGGCCACCGACCCTGACCGGGAGGGCGAAGCCATCTCCTGGCATCTGGCGGAAGTGCTGAAGCTGGATGAGAAGAGCAAGTGCCGGATCGAGTTCAACGAGATCACCGCTGCCGCCGTCAAGGGCTCCTTCAAGAAGGCGAGGCCCATCAACATGGATCTGGTGGACGCTCAGCAGGCCCGCCGGGTCCTGGATCGGCTGGTGGGCTACAAGATCAGCCCCATCCTCTGGGCCAAGGTGCGCAAGGGCCTGTCCGCCGGGCGGGTCCAGTCCGTGGCCACCCGGATCATCTGCGATAGGGAGGAGGAGATCAACGAGTTCGTCCCCAAGGAATACTGGACCATCACCGCCCAGCTCCAGGGCAAAAAGCCCTTCGAAGCCAGGTTCACCAACTGGGGCGATCGAAAGGAGCTCCACACCGAGGCGGAGACGAAGCAGGTCCTGACCCGCATCGACGGGCAGCCCTTCAGGGCGGTGGAGGTGAAGACCGGCGAGAAGAAGCGCCACGCGGCGCCGCCCTTCACCACGTCCAGCCTGCAGCAGGAGGCGTCCCGTAAGCTCAACTTCACCGCCAAGCGGACCATGCAGGTGGCCCAGCAGCTCTACGAGGGCGTGGACATCGGCAAAAAGGGGCCCGTGGGCCTCATCTCCTACATTCGTACCGACTCCGTCCGCATCAGCAAGGAGGCCCAGGCGGCCGCCCTCGAATACATCGAAGCCAACTACGGCGCGGAATACGTGCCCGGCCAGCCCAACGTGTACCGGGGCCGCAGCAACGCCCAGGACGCCCACGAGGCCATCCGGCCCACGGATTTGAAGAACAGCCCCAAGGACCTGAAAGCCAGCCTCTCCGCCGAGCAGTACAAGCTCTATAAGCTGATCTACGAGCGCTTCCTCTCCAGCCAGATGAGCGAAGCGGTGCTGGAAGCCACCACCGTGTCCTTCGACGTGAACGGCGTCACCTTCAAGTCCGCCGGGGTCCGCACCCTGTTCCCCGGCTTCACCGTGATCTACACCGAGGGAAGGGACGATCAGGGGGAGAAGGAGGTTCAGCTGCCGCCCATCCGGGAAGGGGACAGCTTCCAGCCCAAGGCGATCACCCCCGAGCAGAAGTTTACCCAGCCCCCCGCCCGGTACACCGAGGCGACGCTGGTGAAGACCCTGGAGGAGAAGGGCATCGGCCGCCCCTCCACCTACGCGCCCACCATCACCACCATCGTGGATCGGGGGTACGTGCTCCGGGAGAAGAAGGTGCTCATGCCCACGGAGCTGGGGTTCGTGGTGACCCGGCTCATGAAGGAGAATTTCAAGGGCATCGTGGACGTGGCCTTCACCGCCGACATGGAGGAGAAGCTGGACAAGGTGGAGGAGGGCCAGGTCCCCTGGCAGCAGGTGGTGGCCGATTTCTACGGTCCCTTTGAGAAGGACCTGGAGGCCGCCGGCGCCAACATCGACAAGGTGAAGCTGCCCGACCCCGTGTCCGACGTGCCCTGCGACAAGTGCGGGGCCATGATGGTCATCAAGACGGGCCGGTTCGGCAAGTTCCTGGCCTGCCCCAACTTCCCCGAATGCCGGAACACCAAGCCCCTGGTGGAGAAGCTGGACGTCCAATGCCCCAAGTGCGGCGGGGACATCCTCAAGCGCCACACCAAGAAGGGCAAGAACTTTTACGGCTGCGCCAACTACCCGGCCTGCGATTTCGTGAGCTGGGATAAGCCCGTGCCCGGCAAGTGCCCCAAGTGCGGCGGCATCCTGGTCCAGCGCATGGGCCAGAACGGTCCCTTCATCGCCTGCGGCGATCGGAACTGCGGATATATCCAGCGGGGCAAGAAGGATAAAGAAAAGGAGCAGGCGTAAGATGGCGAACGTTACCGTAGTGGGCGCAGGATTGGCCGGGGCGGAGGCTGCCTATCAGCTGTGCCGCCGGGGCCATGCCGTGACCCTGCGGGAGATGAAGCCGGAGAAGCGGTCCCCCGCCCATCAGCGGGACACCTTCGCGGAGCTGGTCTGCTCCAACTCCCTCCGGTCCGACCGGCTGGAGAACGCCGTGGGCCTGCTGAAGGAGGAGCTGCGGGCGCTGGATTCCCTGATCCTCTCCTGCGCCGACGAGACCCGGGTCCCCGCCGGCGGCGCGCTGGCCGTGGATCGGGAGGGGTTCACCCAGCTGGTGACCAAGAAGCTCCTGGACCTTCCCAATCTGACCTATATCCCCGGGGAGGTCACGGACATCCCCGATGGCCCCTGCGTCATCGCCACGGGCCCTCTGACCTCCGGCGCCCTCTATGAGCGCATATCCGAGCTGGTGGGGCAGCCCCTCCATTTCTACGACGCGGCGGCGCCCATCGTCACCAAGGAAAGCCTGGATTTTTCCAAGGTCTTCGCCG
>CAMHDC010000257.1 GCA_946183765.1 uncultured Clostridia bacterium
ACAATACTTGGCTGGCAACGGCCCGGGAAGATAGGCAGCCGCCGGGACCCCAAAGGCTCTGATCAGACGATCAGAGCCTTTTTCGTTGCCTTCATGGTGTCGTATCGCCGAATAAAGTCTCTTTCCCTGTTCCGCTGAATAGTGTATACTGATAATACCAATGATAGATTATAAGAAAGGGACGCTGTATGTGCGGACGGTTTCGTATCCAGGATCAGCCCAGCGAGGAGAAGCTGGCTGAGCTGTATCAACAGGCTATCGAAATATCGCTGAAGCTGGGGGCGAAGATGATCACCTCCGGCGACGTGCGGCCCACGGACGTGGCCCCGGTGATCGCGCCTTCCGCCAGGAACCGTACTCTCGGCGCCTTTCCCATGCAGTGGGGATTCACACACCCCAAAAGGGGCATGCTGGTGTTCAACACCCGCATGGAGACGGCTCAGGAGCGAGAGATGTTCGCGGGCAGCGTCAACGACCGTCGGTGCCTGATCCCCGCCGATTGCTATTACGAATGGAAGAAAATCGGCCCCAAGCGGAAGGAGCGCTACGCTTTCCGTGCGGAGGACGGGTCGCCCCTCTATATGGCGGGGCTGTACATCCGCACCTCGGACCGGCATCGGCTGCCCTGCTTCACCATATTGACCCAGGACGCAGAAAAAAGCATCCGGGAGCTTCATCCCCGGATGCCTGTATTGGTGCCCTTCGCCCGGGCGGAGGAGTGGCTGAGCCCGGATACGGATTTCCTGGGCATGATCCAAAACTTGCAGGTGAACGTGTCAGCCCAGCGGGCATAGACCTCACGCTTCGCCGAAGAAGTCCAGGATCGCTTTGATGGCCTCGTCCATGGCCCGGGGGTCCTGGAAGCGATGGTCGGCGTTGTCGATGGGCACGAACTCGATGAGCTGATCGTCGGCGAAGGCCTGGACCATGTCGAAAGGCACGATCTCGTCCCGGCGGCCGTGAATGATCAGAATATCGTCCATATAGGGCGTGAAATCGGCGTGCAGCAGGTCCACGGATCTGATCTCGTCCAGATGTGTCTTGTCCACCATGATCTTGTGATCGAAGCCCACGGCCACCTCCTTGCCCTTCTGAAGCTTTTCCATGTCCTCGGCGGTCATGATGCGCTCCGTCTGGATCCGATAGTGGTCCACCGACGGGCACCGCAGGGCGACCCGCCGGAAGGGATTCCCGTGGTCCAAAATGTACTTGAGGAACAGGAAGCCGCCGAAGCTGGTGGCATAGGCGAAGAGCCGGGGATCGCCGTACCGTTCCCGGATGTCCTCGATCAGGGCGGTGAGATATCCGTCGCAGTCGGCGAGGCGCAGCTTCTTTCGCACGTCGTCCCCGTGGCAGGGCCAGTTGAAGGTCACCGTGCACAGCTTCAGCTTGTCCAGCGCCCGCTGGGCGAACCTCTCCGCCGCCTTGGTGTCCTTATGGCCGCCGAACCCGTGTCCGAAGAGGACCACGCCGCCGATGGCCTTCCGATCCTCATAATAGAGCTTGCAGCTCACGTTGTACCCGTTTCGGGAAACGATGTAATTCTGGCTTTTCATATTCCTATAAAAAGCCTCCCCTGTCCCGCATGGGATGGGGGAGGTGTCACGTCAGTGACGAAAGGGGTCATGCGTTCGGCGCTTCGTTCCGGGCGGCGTCCAAAGCGGCCCGCCGGGCGGCGCGCTTCATCTCGGCCTCCGCCTGAGCCTTCTTCTTCTCTTCCTCCACCTGGGAGCGGATCTTGTTCTCGATCTCGTCGCAGAGCTCCGGGTTGTCCTTCAGGAACTGGCGGGCGTTGTCACGGCCCTGGGCGACGCGCATCTCGCCGTAGTTGAACCAGGCGCCGGACTTGGTCATGATCTTCCGGGCCACGGCCTGGTCGATGACGCTGCCCTCCCGGGAGATGCCCTCGCCGTAGAGCATGTCGAACTCCGCCGTGCGGAAGGGCGGGGCCACCTTGTTCTTGACCACCTTCACCTTGGTGCGGCTGCCCACGGCTTCGCCGCCCACCTTGAGGGTCTCGATCCGCCGCACGTCCAACCGCACGGAGGCGTAGAACTTCAGCGCCTTGCCGCCGGGGGTGGTCTCGGGGTTGCCGAACATGACGCCCACCTTCTCCCGCAGCTGGTTGATGAAGATGACCACGCAGTTGGACTTGTTGATGGCGCCGGTGAGCTTCCGAAGGGCCTGGCTCATGAGCCGGGCCTGCAGGCCCACGTGGGAGTCGCCCATGTCGCCCTCGATCTCCGCCTTGGGCACCAGGGCCGCCACGGAGTCCACCACCACCACGTCGATAGCACCGGAACGGACCAGGGATTCGGTGATCTCCAGCGCCTGCTCGCCGGTGTCCGGCTGGGACACGTACAGATCGTCCACGTTCACGCCCAGGCTTTCGGCATACACCGGGTCCAGGGCGTGCTCGGCGTCGATGAAGGCCGCCGTGCCGCCCATCTTCTGGGCCTGGGCCACCACGTGCAGGGCGATGGTGGTCTTGCCGGAGGACTCGGGTCCGAAGATCTCGATGATCCGGCCCCGGGGGATGCCGCCCACGCCCAGCGCGATGTCCAAATCGATGCAGCCCGTGGGGATGGCGGAGATATTCAAGTTGGCGGTGTTGTCGCCCAGCTTCATGATGGCTCCCTTGCCGAACTGCTTTTCGATCTGCGCAAGGGCTATTTCAAGGGCTTTTTCCTTATCCAGCATAGTGATACCGTCCTTCTT
>CAMHDC010000258.1 GCA_946183765.1 uncultured Clostridia bacterium
CTGCAGATGGTGGACGGCGTGCTGCTGCTGGTGGACGCCTTCGAAGGCTGCATGCCCCAGACCCGGTTCGTGCTGAAGAAGGCCCTGGAGCTGGGGAAGGTGCCCGTGGTGGTCATCAACAAGGTGGACCGGCCCGACGCTCGCCCCGACGAGGTGGTGGATGAGACCTTGGAGCTGTTCATCGAGCTGGGCGCCACCGCCGAGCAGCTGGACTTCCCCATCGTCTACGCCTCCGCCCGGAACGGCATGTCCGGCTACGAGGTGGACCAGCTGGAGCACAGCATGAAGCCCATCTTCGACACCATCCTGAAGGCCATCCCCGCCCCGTCCATGGACGACACGGCTCCCCTGCAGATCCTCTTCTCCACCATCGACTACGACGATTACGTGGGCAAGATCGGCGTGGGCCGCATCGAGCGGGGCGTGGCGAAGCGGGGTCAGAGCATCGTCCTCTGCGGCGGTGAGGGGAACAAGGTCCGGCCCGCCAAGATCTCCCGGCTCTACCGGTTCGAAGGCTTGCACCGGGTGGAGGTGGAGGAGGTCCACGCGGGGGACATCCTCTGCATGGCCGGCGCCGAGGACCTGAACGTGGGCGAGACCGCCTGCGACCCCAACTGCGTGGAGCCCATGCCCTTCGTGCATATCGACGAGCCTACGGTCAGCATGCTCTTCAAGGTGAACGACAGCCCCTTCGCCGGGAAGGAAGGCCGGTACGTGACCAGCCGGAACATTCGGGAACGGCTGTTCAAGGAGGTCAAGACCAACGTGTCCATGCGGGTGGAGGAGACCGAGTCCACCGACACCTTCAAGGTCAGCGGCCGGGGCGAGCTGCATTTGTCCATCCTCATCGAGACCATGCGCCGGGAGGGGTACGAGTTCGCCGTGACCCGGCCCAAGGTCATCATGAAGGAGGGGCCTAACGGCGAGATGCTGGAGCCCATGGAGGAGCTGACCATCGACGTGCCCACGGAGTTCATGGGCCCGGTCATGGAGAAGCTGGGGGCCCGGAAGGGCGAGATGACGGACATGACCGCCATCGGCGATTTCAGCACCCGGGTGAAGTTCATCATCCCCGCCCGAGGCCTCATGGGCTATCGGAGCGAGCTTTTGACCGACACCAAGGGCAACGGCGTCATGAGCCACATCTTCGCCGGCTACGACACCTATAAGGGGCCCATCGAGAGCCGCAACAGCGGCAGCCTCGTGGCTCACGAGACCGGCGACACCAGCAGCTACGGCCTCTTTTACGCCCAGGAGCGGGGCCGCCTGTTCGTGGGCCCCGGCATCCCGGTATACGAGGGGCAGATCGTGGGCGAGAACGCCCGGGACGAGGACATCGTGGTGAACGTGTGCAAGAAGAAGCACGTGACCAACATGCGGGCCGCCGGGTCCGACGAGGCGCTGCGGCTCACCCCGCCGGTGATCTTCACCCTGGAGCAGTGCCTGGAGTTCATCGCGGACGACGAGCTGGTGGAGGTCACCCCCAAGAGCATCCGCATGCGCAAGAAGATCCTCTCTAAGGAGCAGCGCATGAAACTGGCCGCCCGGGGCGTTCAGGTGTAACCTTTTCTTTTGCACCTTTTTTCTCTTCGGTGAAGAGAAAAAAGTGCCCAAAAAAGAGAAGCTTAAGAATTCTAATGGGAAGTACGGCGCAGGTCATGCTTCCCATTTGCGTTTCTTTTGGGTGGCTTTTCTTTACAAAGAAAAGCCACAGAAGCTTCCGTTTATCCCAATAAAACGCATAGACCGGCCGTCGACTGGGCAAGCTATCCTCGAATCTACAAGGAGGTTTTGATCATGGAAAAAAGACAGACCATCGGCTGCGACGTAGTGAGCTGCGCCTACAACCATGAGGGCGTTCGCTGCGATCTCGATCACATCGAAGTGAGCTGCTGCGGCGATAGCTGCGGCCGGGAAAACGAGAGCCTGTGCGCATCCTATCGCTGTGAAAGCGAGAATGAATAAGCACATCCCCTGGCGACCTGCGCCCTTCCTGCGGGAGGGGCGTTTTTTATGGCCGGGAATGGGAGACGAAACCACAAAATATCGGTCGAAGCATCATTTCTTTTCCTATTATAGTTTACAAACGAAACAACATATGGTATAATGCGGTATTCTACTGGGAGTATGGGCATTTGCGTATAACCGGCCTGAAACTGCATAATTTTCGCAACTACAGGGACCTGGAACAGGCCTTCGAACCGGGCCTCACGGTGTTCACCGGCCTTAACGGGGCGGGGAAGACCAACGTGCTGGAAGCCATCTTCCTGTGCGCTTTGGGCCGGAGCCACCGCACCAGCCGCGACGCCGAGCTCATCCTGATGGGCGAGATGGAGGGCATGGTCCTGCTGAACCTCATGACCCGGGGCGGCAGCCGCAGCATCCGGGAGGAGCTGGTTTCAGGCGAGCGCAAGCGCATCTTCCTGGACGGCGCGCCGGTGGCCAAGTCCGGCGAGCTCATGGGCTGCCTCAACGTGGTCATGTTCTCCCCGGAGGATCTGATCCTGGTGAAGGGCGGGCCCGCGGAACGGCGCCGGTTCATGGACATGGAGATCTCCCAGCTGAAGCCCGCCTACTACTACGATCTGCAGCAGTACAACCAGGCCTTGAAGCAGCGGAACAACCTGCTGAAGGACGGCATTGAGGCCGCCGGGGACATGCTGGAGCTGTGGGACGAGCAGCTCAGCCGCCTGGGCGCCCGCATCG
>CAMHDC010000259.1 GCA_946183765.1 uncultured Clostridia bacterium
CCGACGGGTAGAGAGCCGCCTGGATGGCCGCCCGGCCCGGGTTGCAGATGGGCCCTACGGGCAGGCCCTTGTTTCGATAGGTGTTGTAGGGGGACACGGTGGCGAGCTCCGTATCCGTGAAGGTGTACTTCTTCACCCCCAAAGCGTAGGACAGCGTGGCGCAGGATTCCAGGGGCATCCCCTGCCGCAGCCGGTTGTGGAACACCGCCGACACCCGGGCGAAGTCCTCGTCCGCCGCGGCCTCCTTCTCGATCATGGAGGCCAGGGTGATGGCCTGGTCCGTGGTCAGGTTCAGGGCCCGGGCCCGCTCCGCATCCTCCTCGGTGAAGACCACGGCGAACCGGTTCAGCATCTTCTTGAGGATATCGGCGGCCGCCGCGTCCTCATACACCTCGTAGGTGTCCGGGAACAGGTACCCTTCCAGGGCGTAGCGCCGATCGGAGGGGTTTTGCAGGGGGTCGAGATAGCCCACGGACAGCAGCGTCCCGTCCTTGCAGAGGGCCAGGAACTCTTCCTGCTCCTCCAGCATGCCCGCTTCGTAGAGGGCCTGGGCGATCTGATCCGCCGTGTATCCCTCGGGGATGGTGAAGCGGGTGACCCGCCGCCCCTCGTTTCCGGCGCAGAGGATGTTCACGATCTCGGGAATGGTCATGTTCCTGGAGAGCACGTAGGTCCCCGCCTTCAGAGCGTTGGCCTTGCCCGTGAAGTCCACGTACACCTTGAAGGAGGCGGTGCTGACGATGAGCCCCGGCTCGTCCTGGCCCCGGGCGTTGTAGAGCAGAAAGGCGATCCGGGAGGCGGAAGCGCCCGCCGGGATCTCCACCTGGATGGGGGTGTTGTCCTCCGCGTCCACGGGGTAGACGAAATGGCTCAGCACGTAGCGGATGGCCCCGATCATGGCAAGGGCCACCAAGCCCAGGCTCAGCAGCGCTGCGACGATGGGCCGGAGGATCCGCCATGCCTTTTCCCGGCGCTCCGTGACCGGGTCCTTCCATTTGGTCACACTGGCCATGTTACCTCTCCCATTCCGAAAAATCCACGCCCACGCCTCGGGCGATGGCGTCGTAGGTGTCCGTCAAAAGCTTGTTCAGGCCATACTCCGCCAGCAGAAAATCGGCGGCGTCCGGGGAAAACTGCAGCAGCTCAGCCAACTTTTTGAGCTCTTCTTCCTCCGCCCCGCCCTCGCTCCCGGCCATGCGCCGGGCCTGGACGGTCATCTGCAGCTTGTGAAAGCGCCGCAGGAGGGCCGCGGTCTGTTCGTCCGCCAGAGCTTTCTCCTTGGCGGCCGCGTACGCTTCGTATTCCTTGCTGCGGCGGATCTCGGCCGCCAGCTCCTTAGCCAAGGTCCCGATCATGGGTTTCTCCCTCGATGACGATGGGCAGGATGAGAGGCGTCCGCTTGGTGCGGCTCTTGAAGAAGGACTTGAGCTTGCTCTTCACGGCGGCCTTGATGTCGCCGTAGTTGGCCTTATTCTCGGTTTCGAACCGCTTGACCTCGGGCGCGATGATCTCCGCCGCCTCGCCCATGAGCTCGTCCGATTCCTTCATGTACACGAACCCCCGGGAGATGAGCTCCACCGGAGCGATCTCGCGGCCTGTCTCCTTGTCCACGGAGATCACCGCCACCACCAGGCCCTGGCTGGACAGCTCCCGCCTGTCCCGGATGACCGCGTCCTCGATGCTCTTGCTGCCGTCCACCATGACGGCGCCCGAGGGCACCTCCCCGGCCTTGGCCGCGCCCTTCTTGGTGAAGGTCACCGCGTCGCCGTTGTTCAGCACGAAGATGTTCTCCTCCGGGATGCCCATATCCAGGGCCAGCCGGCCGTGGGTCATGAGATGCCGGAACTCCCCGTGGGCGGGGACGAAGTATTTGGGCTTGGTGATGTGGAGCATGAGCTTGAGCTCCTCCCGGCAGGCGTGGCCGGACACGTGCACGTCCGCCATGCGGTCGTAGACCACGTAGGCTCCCTTCTCGAAGAGGCCGTCGATGACCCGGCCCACGCCCACCTCGTTGCCGGGGATGGCGGAGGCGGAGATGATGACCGTGTCGCCGAAGCCGATGTTGACCTTATGGGAGGCGTTGGCCATGCGATAGAGGCCGCTCATGGGCTCGCCCTGGCTGCCGGTGGTGATGATGCAGACCTTGTCGTCGTTATATTTGTGCAGGTCGTCCACCTTCACGATCCGATCCTGCGGGATGTGCATATAGCCCAGATTCTGGGCGTAGGCCACGATCTGCTCCATGCTCTTGCCCGCGAAGCAGATGACCCGGCCGTGCTCGATGGCTACGTCCGCCACCTGCTGAAGGCGATAGACGTTGCTGGCGAAGGAGGCCACGATGATGCGGCCCTTGGCCAAATCGAAGTAGTGCTCGAAGGTCTTGCCGATCTCCCGCTCGGACTGGGTATACCCCGCCCGCTCCACGTTGGTGGAGTCGGAGAGCAGGCACAGCACGCCCTTGCTCCCGTAGTAGGCCAGGCGGTTGATGTCGATGGGCTGACCGTCGAGAGGCGTGAGGTCGATCTTAAAATCGCCGGTGTGGAGGATCACCCCCAAAGGCGTGGTGATGGCCAGCGCCACCGCGCCGGGGATACTATGGCTGGTCTTGATGAACTCCACCTTGAAGCAGCCCAGCTCCACCGTGTCCCCGGGCTTCACC
>CAMHDC010000260.1 GCA_946183765.1 uncultured Clostridia bacterium
GCTGGATCATCAGGTTGGCGACCAGCTTGGGGGTGCCGGCGGTGTTGTAGTTGGAGAGCCAGATGAGGCCCTTGTACTCGGGCTTGAGCAGGTCGTCCCAGGTCTGGGGCGCTTCAAGACCCAGCCGCTTGAGCTCGTCGGTGTTCACCATGAAGCCCAGCAGACCGGTGTAGATGCCGTACCAGTAGCCGTTGGGGTCCTTGTACATGTCCTTGAGCAGGTGCTTGGCGTTCTCGGGCACGTAGCTGTTGTCCAGCAGGCCGTCGGCCGCCGCCTGATCGTAGGGGTTGTTGGTGCCGCCGAACCAGACGTCCGCGGAGGGCTTGCCCTTCTCCTCGGCGATCTTGGCGGGGACCTCACCGGTGGACATGCGCTGATAGCTGGTCTTGATGCCGTAGAGCTCTTCGAACTTCTTGCAGGCAGCCGCCAGATAGTCCTCTTCGCAGGAGCCGTAGACGACCAGTTCGCCTTCGGTGTCCGCGGTCGTGGCTTCTTCCTTCTTGCCGCTGCAGGCGACCAGAACGCTCAGAACCATGACCAGGGCCAGCAGCACTGCAAATACCTTCTTCATGTATCTTTCCTCCTAATGCATTTTGCGGGCGCATAACGCCGCTGTTTATATTCTGAACTTTTACGGTTCGTTTGTCAAGATGGATATGGGACAAACACCGCCGGATGCCCTCCGGTTCCCCGGGAAGGGCGGGAAAAAGCCGGAGAAAACTCCGGCTTTTCGGCTTCGCGTTTTCTTTTGGGAAGGGCGTGGGGCGAAGGGTCAGCGGCGCTTCCGTTTCAGCAGGACGACGGTCAAAGCGACGATCAGCAGGGCGACCAGGCCGACCAGCGCCAGCAGCACCGCGTTGAACGCCCCTGCGTCCTGAGCCGGCGCCGGAGCTTCGGCGGTGGGGACAGCCGTGGGTTCCTGGGTGGGCGCGTCCGTGGGCAGGGGCGTGGGCGAGGCCGCAGGCTCTGCCGTGGGGGTGGGGGTGGGTTCCGGCGTAGGCGTGGGTGTGGGCGTGGGGGTGGGCTCCGGCGTGGGGCTGGGCGTGGGCGGCACGTAGTTGCTGAGGCACTCGGGCGGGATGTTCTCCAAAAAATCGTTCTTCTCCACGTCCTCGCCCACGGTGCTGAAGTAGAGGCCGTAGTCCGAGGGGTGATATTTGCCGGTGCGGATGTTGTTGATCTTGCCGGCTTCCGCGCCGTTCTTCCATTTCGTCATGCCCGCCGCGGCCACCTGCCGGGCGGTCATGCCGCCGAAGGATTCCAACGGCACGTCCACGTCGATGAAGATCCGGTTCTGATCGTACATGTGGACGTAGAACTTTTTCACCTGCCAGGCCCCGTACTTTTCCGCGGATTCCGGGAATTTCTCAGGGTCAGAGGCGTCCTCCACGGCCTTCACCGTGATCTCCGCCACCAGCTTGTGGGCCCCGTGGCCGAAGTCGCCGTTGACCAAATCGTGGGTGATCACCACCTCCGGCTTCACCCGGCGGATCTCCGCCACCAGCATCTCCTCCGGGTCCCGGGGATCGTCCTGAAGCCAGGCCTTGATATATTTGGAATAGGTCACGTCCAGCAGGTCCTTGAATTCGAAGAAGGTCTTGAAGTTCCTGAGGCCGTTGAGATAGGACCCGCCGGAGCTTTCCCGCTGCCGGCCGATGGTGTCGCAGCCCATGTTGGCCACGGTGACGGTATACCCCCGGTCCGTGTAGGTGGGGGTCACCGCGCCGAAGACCAGCACGTCGTCGTAGCCGTGGGTCTCCACGATCATGATGTCCGCCTTCTCCAGGGGTTCCTGCCAGTCCACGGTCTTCTGCTGCAGGGACATTTGCTTCTCGTTGTATACGAACAGCTCCGTCAGATCCCCCGTGCCCTCCAGCACGGTCATGCGCACCTCCCGCACGTTCTCGTCCGGGAACACGGTGATGAACCGGATCACGCTGCCGTATTCCCGCTCATAGATCCGCTCCCCCGCATCGTTGAAGCACTCCACCAGGGCGCGGGCGGGCATGTGCCACCAGTCCCAGTAGACGGCGGCCACCTCCACCTGATCCTGCCACTTCACGCTGAACCAGTCCCCTTCCTCGAAGTTTACAAAGGAGCGGTCGGTGTAGTCGGTGAGGACCCGCATGTTGGGCTGCTTCACGTGGAGCTCGATGGTGCACAGGGCGTTTTGCGTATAGTCCGCCATGGTCGCCGCGGGCAGCGCCAGGACCAAGATCGCGACAAGTATCGCCAGGAACCGTTTCATTCTTCGCTTCAGCCTCCTGATTCCACAGTACAGAACAGTATACCATGGGTCGCCGCCGCGTTCAAGACGGCCTGAAAGCGGGATCGGGCCGCGGCGGTTCTTTTTTCGACGAAACATACAGTTTTTTCCTTGCGCTTTTTCATGGGAGCCTATACAATAGTACACACGGAAAACGGGACGGGAGGAACATATGCGGATCATCGAGCTGAAGGAAACGATCACCGCGTCCAACGACAGGGACGCGGAGGTGCTGCGGGGCGAACTGAAGGCGAAGGGGACCTTGCTGGTCAACCTCATGGCGTCGCCCGGGGCGGGGAAGACCACCCTGCTGGAGCGGACCATCCGGGACATGAAGGACAGGTTCGAAATCGCCGTCATGGAGGCGGACGTGGA
>CAMHDC010000261.1 GCA_946183765.1 uncultured Clostridia bacterium
GGTTGATTTCGATCTTCAAAAACCCGTCCTCCCGATGGGAGGTCTCAAAGTCGTATACGGCATGGAGCGCCTGGGGAAGCCGTTTGGTTCGCAACAGCTTCACCAGGATCTGGTACCGGCTCAATCCGGCGATCCGGGCGATGGGGGCCGGGGCCGCCAGCAAAAGCAGCAGATCGCTTTGCCCCTCCGCGCCCAGTGCCTGCCGCAGGTCCGTTTCCAGGGCCCTGGCGTATTCCTTCCCCCGCTCGATCAGCGCATCCTCGCTTTCACCGGAAAGCAGCAGCCGGATGAACAGGGAGAAGGGAGGGTAGAGGCACTTCTTCCGCTGGGCGATCTCATATTGATAGAACCCGGCATAATCCTGGACTCTGGCAAACCGGAGCACGGGATGGTCCGGGACGTAGGTCTGCATGACCACTTGCCCCGGGTCCTTGTCCCGCCCCGCCCGACCCGATACCTGGGTCAGCAGCTGGAAGGTCCGTTCGCCGCTGCGGTAGTCAGGGAAGTTCAGCGTAGTATCCGCGGCGATGATCCCCACCAGCGTCACGTTGGGAAAGTCATGACCTTTGGCGATCATCTGGGTGCCGATAAGGATCTGCGCTTCTCCCCGGCCGAAGGCGGAGAGGATCTGCTCATAGGCATCCCGATGGGCCACGGTATCCGCGTCCATACGCAGCGTCGCGGTGCCGGGAAAGCATTTTTGTATCTGTTCCTCCACCTGTTCCGTGCCGATACCGAAGTATTTGATGAAGGGCTTGCCGCAGTTGGGACAGACCGCCGGCAGCGGCTTTCGAGCCCCGCAGTAGTGGCAGCGGACGGCGTTCTGCGCCTTATGATAGGTCATGGAGATATCACAGTTGTCGCAGGTCAGTACGTATCCGCAGCCCCGGCAGGAGACGAAGGTGGAATACCCCCGCCGATTGAGAAACAGCATGGCCTGATGGCCCTGCTTCAGACATTCCCCCAGCTTCGAAAGCAGCAGAGAGGAAAAGATGCCGTTGTTGCCGTTCAAAAATTCGGCGCGCATATCCGCCAAGGACACCGTAGGCAGAGGACGTCCGCCCACCCGATGCTTCAATTCGATGAGCCGATAGCTGCCGTTCAAAGCCCGGTAGTAGCTCAGCAGGGAGGGCGTGGCGCTGCCCAGCAGCAGCTTCCCTTCACACATCTTTACTCGTCGGCGGGCGATGTCCAAGGCGTGGTATCGGGGCGTGATCTCGCTTTGATAGCTGGATTCGTGTTCCTCGTCGATGATGATGAGCCCCAGGTTCTCTACCGGCGCGAACACCGCGCTGCGGGCGCCGATGACGATGGGCGCCTTGCCCAGACGGATGCGCCGCCATTCGTCGAACCGTTCCCCGGCGGAGAGCCGGCTGTGGAGCACAGCGATCCTGTCCCCGAAGCGGGCGGCGAACCGGCCCACGGTCTGGGGCGTCAGGGCGATCTCCGGCACCAGCACGATGGCACCCTTCCCCTGTTGGAGGCAGGCCTCGATGCATCTAAGATATACCTCCGTCTTGCCACTGCCGGTCACGCCGTACAGCAGGGCCGTCTGGCCGGGGGAGAGGGCGTCCACGTCCTGCAAGGCAGCCGCTTGTTCCTCCGTAAGTTCGGGAACGCTTTCTGTTCGCGAGCTGTACTCGGGGCGGCGGAATACCGTATAGCTGCTTTCCGACAGCACCCGCTTTTTGAGCAGGGCGGCGATGGCCGGTGCGGCGTCCGGAAGGAAAGCCTTGATGTCCGTGACGGCCATAGGCTGTCCGGTCTTCTTGAGGAGCGTGACCACTTCCGTCTGAATATGGGACTTGGACACGAAGTCAGCGGCGGGATCGGACAGATACACGATCCTTTCCCGCTTCTCGTGGATGCGGCTGCCCCTGAGCTGCGCGGGGATCATGAGCCGCAGAGCGTCCACCAGCATGCAGTGATACGCTTCCTGCATCCATTCGGCAAGGGCGATCTGCTCGGGCAACAGCACTGTGTAAGGTTCGACGCAGGACAGGATATCCTTCACCGTCACCCCGTCTTCAAGGCCGCTTTCTTCCGATACGGACAGGACGAAGCCTTCCTTTACGTGATCTCCCTGCCCAAAAGGCAGCAGCACGTGCTGGCCGGGGCGAACGTCCAGCCCTTCGGGAATGCGGTAGGTAAACGCCCTGTCTACCGCCGTATGGGCGATATCCACGATCACCTTGGCGAACATCCGGCCCCTCCTTTCCTGTACTGTCCGTTCGTTCAAACGTAAAGAATGCCCGCTTCGTAGCCGAATGCGAAGCGGGCCGTGTCAACGAGAGTTTTCCTTATGCCTCCTTGGAGGGAATGACGACGAGCTTATCCTCATACATCTCTTCCACAGCCATGGACAGGGGCTTGTTGTTCCCCAGGGCATCGGGATCATCCTGCAGCTGACGGGCCCGATTGGCGACCGCAGTCACCAACAGATACCGGGAACCGGCTTTCTGAGCGAGTTCGTTGACCGGTGGACGATTCATCATAGTTGTTTACCTCCCATATCCTCGATAGATTCAGACATATAATTGCTGCGGCCGGTGCGGCACCGTTCCGCTTCCAAAATGGCTTCCATGTGGTGCACGGCCACGTCCACCACGTCGTTGATGATCACGTAATC
>CAMHDC010000262.1 GCA_946183765.1 uncultured Clostridia bacterium
GCATGATGCCCAGGAAGTTGACCATCTGGTTGCAGAGGGTGGAGAGGTGGCTGGCGGGGGAGGAGGTGATCTTGCCGGGCACGCCGCCGAGACCCTCCTGGATGAGCTGCTTCAAACTCCAGCCCGCGCAGTAGCCCGTGAGCATAGAAAGGTCGTGAAGGTGGATGGCCGCGCTGCGGTGGGCCTCGGCCACCTCGGGATCGTAGATCTCGGTGAGCCAGTAGTTGGCGGTGATGGCGCCGGAGTTGGAGAGGATCAGGCCGCCCACGGAGTAGGTGACCGTGGAGTTCTCCTTCACCCGCCAATCGGCGATCTTCAGATAGTTGTCCACCAGATCCTTGTAGTTGAGGAGGGCGGAGTTCACGTTCCGGATCTTCTCCCGCTGTTTGCGGTAGAGGATGTAGGCCTTGGCCACGTCCGCGTAGCCGCTTTCGGACAGCACCTTTTCCACGCTGTCCTGGATGTCCTCCACGGCGATGCAGCCGTCATGGATCTTGTTCTCGAAGTCCGCGGTCACATGCAGGGCCAAAAGGTCGATCACGCTGGGATGATAGGCCTTGTTCAGCGCCACGAACGCCTTGGTGATGGCGCCGGTGATCTTGCTGATGGTGAATTCGGTGATCTGTCCGTCACGCTTTTTGACTTGGTACATAGGTGTTTCTCCTGTTGTATATTTCAAAAATCTGATGGGGCGCAGCCGCATGCGGCCGCAGCACCCGAGCATGGCTACTCTACCATATCTTGTGGTGCTGTGTCAATATCTTGTGCCGTTTGTTAACAAATCACACAATATCTTGTATTTATACGGCACAGTATGCAGAGGTGTTTTCCCAAAAAGCCCGATTATAGGCCGCGAATGGATGTATAGGGTACGTATACCCTTGCAATAGATGCGTATTTTTCCAAATTCTCCCTTGTGGGCGCGTGCAGGCCCGCGAAGGGCACGGAATCCCGATCGGTGAACGGCTGCAAAAAGTAGGCCTTCGCCCCGGCGATCCACCGGCCTATGGCCTCGAAATCCTCTGCCTTGTGGAGCTCGTCCACCACCGTGGTCCGAAACTCGTAAGGGATGCCGCTGTCCATCAGCAGCGTCACGCTCCGGCGGATGGGGGCAAGGTCCATTCGCTCGAGGCCCGCGGTCAGGGCGTACTTCTCAGGGCTGTTCTTGATGTCCATGGCGATATAGTCGACCAGCCCTTCCCGCAGCAGCGCTTCCAGGGCGTCCGGATGGTTGCCGTTTGTGTCCACCTTCGCAGCGAAGCCCAGCTCCCGGATAGACCGAAGCAGCTCCGGCAGGTCCTTTCGAAGCAGGGGCTCGCCGCCGGTGATGGCCACCCCGTCCAAGAGCCCCTGGCGGCCCTTCAAAAACCGCAGCAGCGCCTCGTCGTCCATCACCGCCGGGGCGGAACCGTCCAGCAGCTCCCCGTTGTGGCAGAAGGGGCAGCGAAAGTCGCAGCCGCCCAGGAACACGGTGCAGGCCACCCGGCCGGGGAAGTCCAGCAGCGTCATCTTCTGTAAGCCCTGTATCTTCATGAGGATTCTCCTTTAGATCGTGTATAGTATATTGAGGTTTCGAATGTCCCCGTCCTCGATGCCATCGTTGACGGAATAGGCGTGCTTCTCGAGGTCGCCGCAGACGGCCTTGGTCAGGCCCTGGTCCTGGAGCTCGTCGATGACGTCCGCGGCGGTGCTTTCGATCATGTCGTACTTCGATTCCGCCAGCTCCGGATCATTCCCCGTGGTCAGCAGATATTCCAAGGTCTCCGCCGTCAGGGACAGCTTGGGCAGCCGCCGCAGGGCGCGGAAGCTCCACTTATAGTAGGGGGCGTAGGCCCGGTTCAGCAGGAAGACCACCTCGATGCAGCTCTTGACGAACTCGTTTACCGCCAGCTGCCCTGCCGCGCTCTCCCCGTGCTGCAAGCACCTGAGGTAGTTATACTGGCCCGCCTGGGCCATGAGGAGCAGGTGACCGCTGAGCCGCTTTCGGCGCACGTCCTCCGGCATGACCGACAGGGCGGCGCGAATGGCGCTGACCTCGCCCAGATCGTCCCGGAAGATCTCTCCGCCCGTGGCCTCCAGCAGCGATTGCTGGGGGAGCTTCAGCCACTGGTCCACGGTGAGCACGCCGTCGGGCGCGCCCACCTTCTCCCGGAAGAAATCCGCCGTCCGCAGGACCCCGTGCCGGGCGCCGCCCACGGGAGCGACGGCGCTGCGCCGGAACCCCATGAATTCCCTGGGGAGCTTGGCGTAGGCCCGCTCCATCAGAAAGGCGGTCCGCCGATCCAGGACGCTCTCGTCCGGCAGCAGCAGGCAGAACCCCGGCTCGAAATCATGGTCCCGGCTGATCTCGTCGTCGAAGCCCAAACACTCGGACCCGCTGCCCACGAGCCCCACGGCGATCAGCCTTTCCGCCGCGGGAAACTGCTCGCGGAGCATGGGCGCGCCGTATTCCTCGTAAAACGCCCGGGAAAGCTCAAGCCCGTTCATAGATCGCTTTGGCCCTTTCGTTGAGATCGCCGGCCACCAGGAAGTAGCCGTAGTAGTCGAAGGTGGGGGCGCACTTCTCGCACACGAAGGCGTAGTACCCGTCCCGGGGCAGGG
>CAMHDC010000263.1 GCA_946183765.1 uncultured Clostridia bacterium
GGGGTATTGTACCACAGGGG
Organism: uncultured Clostridia bacterium; assembly: GCA_946183765.1. Taxonomy (GTDB): domain Bacteria; phylum Bacillota; class Clostridia; order Christensenellales; family CAG-138; genus RUG472. The sequence continues at coordinate 21 of CAMHDC010000263.1, forward strand.
CGGGCGGTTGGCAAGAGATTTCTTGCAGGAAGGGGCAAAAGAAAGGGACGCGGGGGCGGCTTGACAGCATTTTGGGCGGACTGGTATGATGGAAACAGCGAAAGAAGGAGGCGGGCGTATGGAGCTTTCCGATCTGCAGTATTTGGAACGGCTGTTCGAGGCGTTCTACGAGGTGGGGGCCCTGCCCGGGGGCGGGGTGACCCGGCTCGGGTACACGGAGCTGGAGGACGAGATGCATCGGCGGTTCGCAGACCTGGCCGGGGAGCTGGGCTGCCGGGTGGAAAGCGATCCGGCAGGAAACAGCTACGCCTTTTTGGCGCCGGCGGAGGAATACGTTTTGATCGGGTCCCACCTGGATTCCGTGATCCAGGGAGGCCGGTACGACGGCGTGGCCGGGGTCATGGCGGGGCTGCTGCTGTTGAAGCGGGCCAGGGAAGCGGGGCTGAAGCTGCCCATCAAGGTGGCGGCCTTCCGCTGCGAAGAAAGCAGCAACTTCGGCTGCTGCACCATGGGCAGCGGGCTGGTCACCGGGCAGCTGAAGGAGGGGCCGGACCGGCTCTCGCAGCTCACGGGCAAGGACGGCGTGCACCTGGGAGACGTGTTCGCCCGCCGGGGGCTGAGCCTGACGCCGCCTCGGATCACCGGGGTGAAGCAATATTTGGAGCTGCACATCGAGCAGGGAAAGGTGTTGGAGGAGACCGGCGCCCGGGTGGGCGTGGTCAGCACCATCGCGGGGCCCCGCCGCTGGAAGCTGCAGCTCAAGGGGCTGGCCGAACACTCCGGCGCCACGCCCATGTCCATGCGGCAGGACGCCCTTTGCGCCGCGGCGGAGATCGTGCTGGCGGTGGAGCGGATCGGGCAGCGGGAAGCGGTGCGGTGCGAGTCGGTGGCCACCGTGGGCGTGATCCAAAACACGCCCAACGCCCTGAACGTAATTCCCGGGGCCGCAGAGCTGGGCATCGACCTCCGGGGCAGCGACATGGACAGCCTGGACCGGATGGAGCAGGACACCCTTCGAACCGCCCGGGAGATCTGCGCCAGGCGGCGCATCGGCCTCACGGAATCCAAGCTCAGCGAGATGGACCCGGTGCGCATGGACGAGGGCATTCAACGGGGGCTCGCTGCCGCGGCGGCGCATCTCGGCATCTCCTGCCGGAACATGCCCAGCGGTGCGGGGCACGACGCCATGGCCTTCGCACCCCTGTTCCCCACGGGCATGGTTTTCATCCCCTGCAAGAAGGGCATCTCCCACAACCCCCTGGAGAGCGCCACCCTGGAGAGCATCCTGGACGGGGCCGACGTGCTGTGGGAGTATTTGAGAGGAATAGATTGAAAGCAGCTGGCCCTTTTCTTGTAAGAAAAGGGCCGCAAAAGAACTCTATACAGGGATAAAACTTTCGCTATGATCGTTTTATCCCCTTTTGTTTTTGGACGATCACGCGCCGTAGGTGCACAGGGCGCCGATATCCAGGTCGATGACCTGGGAAAGGGAGCTGTTGCCCTCCAGATCCGTGTAGACGTAGGCAAGAGCGTAGTGAGGCTGCGCGTTGGGAACCACGGGCTTCACCTGGCAGAGGACGCACCGGTTCAGGCCGGCCACCACCTGCTCGCCTACGTAGGCCACGATGGTGTAGCTGGCGCCCACCTGGCTCTGCAGCGCCTTCTCCAGCTTAGCTTCGTCCTCGTCGGTGAAGGCGGGGTCTTCGGCATAGTACCAGGCACCCATGGGCCCCTCCTCCGGAACAGCGGCCAGGGTGCCGTCCTCATTGGGGACGATGGGCAGATTCGCGATGGTCAGGATCTTGACCCCGCCCTGCAGGTCCTCATAGAGATACACCAGCGCGTAGGAAACGGGCAGGGCGGGCGTTATCGCCGTCCCCTTCGCCAGGAAGACGTGATTCTTCCCGGCCACCACCTGGGAGCCGAGATAGGCCAGAGGCTCGTAATCCACGCCCAGCAGAATGGCCATGCCCTTGTCGAAGATAGCCCGGCGCTCGTCGGTGACGGAAAAGTCCTCCGCGGGGGTCCAGCCGCCCACCATGCCCACGGATGCGTGCTCCTGGGCGGGCTGTTCTTCCGCCGCTTTCGGCGCTTCCTTGGCTTTGCAGGCGACGGCAGTCAGAACCAGCAGGGCGGACAGCAGAACGATCAGAATCTTTTTCATGTTTGTTTCTCCTTTGTTTTTCTCTTTGCCCATAACACGGCGCAGCCCGGTCAAAGGTTGCAGGCGCGAAAAACATTTTTTACAACAGGGAGATCTCTATCCCCACCACGCCCCATCGTTTTTGCTCCTCCGGCGAATAGTATCGGTCCATATCCCGGGGAGAGGCGGTCTTCGCCTCCGCCTCGGAATACCCGCAGGCGGTGAGCGGCAGGGCAGCGTAGAGCTCGTCGAAGGAAGCGAAGAAGCGCATGCCCTCCACCTGGGCGTAGAGCACGTCCAGCTCATCGGCGGTGCTCTCGAAGCGGAGGATGTCCCCTGCCTGGATGCGGTGGCGCTTCTCGTCGTAGAGCCGAAGCTCGATGGTCTTTTTACCGTCCTCTATGGC
>CAMHDC010000264.1 GCA_946183765.1 uncultured Clostridia bacterium
AGAAACTCTTCTGGCAATAATCGCTGTTGCTGAGAAGATAGTTCTCATCTAAAACCGGTATGATGGGGCTGTTACAATAGCACGTGACAGCCCCAGGTCTTTATAAGACATGAGGAGAAACCACTATGTGGAAATTTGTCGGAAAAAGAATTCTAGCGATCATTCCGATCCTTCTCGGCGCAACGTTCATCGTGTTTTTCATCATGAGTCTTGCGCCGAGTGACATCACCGCCATGATCGCCCCGGACGCAACGGATGCCGAACGGGAGGAGCTGAGGGACAGCCTCGGCCTGAACGACCCGCTGCTGGTCCAGTACGGACGCTTCGTCATCAACCTGTGCAAGGGTGATCTCGGGACGTCGTTTAAATCCAAATCACCCGTGATGGAGGAGCTGGCAAAGAGAATCCCCTATACGGTGATGCTTGCTTTCGCCGCCTCCCTGATAACGATCATTATCGCGATACCGCTTGGCATGCTGGCCGCCCTGAAGCAAAATTCCCTGTTTGACTCCATCAGCATGGCGTTCTGCCTGGTCGGCGTGTCCATGCCCGCGTTCTGGGTCGGCCTGCTGCTGATGCTGCTGTTCAGCGTCAAGCTGGGCTGGCTACCGCTTTCCGGCGCGACAAGCTTCAAGAACCTCATCCTCCCAGCCATGACGCAGAGCGTCGCCGGTATGGCGGCTATCGGGCGCGTTACCCGTTCATCAATGCTGGAAGTCATCCGTCAGGATTATATCCGGACGGCGCGCGCCAAAGGCATCCTGGAACGTACCGTGATCTTCCGGCACGCGATGAAGAACGCTATGCTGCCCACCATTACGGCATCCGGCCTGCAGGTCGGGAACCTGCTGTGCGGCGGCGTTATTACGGAAACGGTCTTCTCCTGGCCGGGTATCGGACGGTATCTGGTCACTTCCATCTCATGGCGCGATACGCCGTGCGTGCTCGGGTGCGTCGTGTTTTTCGTGGTTGCCATATCGCTCGTGAACCTGCTGGTCGATGTGCTGTACGGCTTTGTCGATCCGCGGATCAAGGCAATCTATAAGAAAGCGTAGGAGGGATGCGGGATGAAAAAGAATTCTGAAAACAAGAGCAACAAATCTCGCAGCCAGGGGTATCTGGTCTGGGAGCGCCTGAAGCGGAATAAAGGCGCCATGGTCGGACTGGTGTTCCTATGCTTCCTGCTCCTGGTCATGATTTTCGCGGATGTCCTCTACGATTATGAGGACAAGGCCCTCAAACAGAACGTGGCGGAACGTCTGCAGGCGCCCTCCTGGTCACACCCCTTCGGAACGGACGAATCCGGCCGTGACATCCTTGCCCGTGTTATCCACGGCGCCAGGCGGTCCGTTCTGATTGCAGCGGTCGCCGTTATCTGCGCCACGGCCGTCGGCGGGGCGCTGGGGGCGATCGCAGGATACTTCGGAGGCATCCCGGGAGAGCTGATCATGCGCTTCATGGATGTGCTACTGGCGATCCCGTCAACGCTGTTCGGCCTGATCATCATCGCCAGTCTTGGCTCCAGTATCCCGAACCTAATACTGGCGGTCACCGTGCCTACTATTCCCAAGATGGCGCGTATCCTCCGCAGCTCGGTCATGACATGCAACGGTGCTGACTATGTGGAAGCCATCAAGGCACGCGGCGCAAAGAGCTCCAGGATACTGTTCAACCACATCCTTCCGAACAGCATCGCGCCCGTGTTCGTGCAGTTCACTATTTCGATCGGAACCACAATCATCCTCCTCTCCGGAAAGAGCTTCCTGGGACTCGGCATCCAGCCGCCCACGCCTGAATGGGGCGCCATGCTCTCCAACGCGAGGAGCTTTATCCGGGACTACAGCTACATGTGCATGTTCCCAGGGCTTGCCATTCTGTTTACGATCCTGTCGTTGAACCTGCTCGGCGACGGCCTGCGCGACGCGCTGGATCCCAAACTGAAGTAGGAGGTGCGCCATGGAAAATCAGAAAGCCAACCAGGAAATAATGCTGGAGATCGAAGGCCTGAGCGTCGAATACCGGACCATGGAGGGAACGGTCTACGCGATCAATGACGTGGACCTGACCATCCCGAAGGGGATGACGCTGGGCCTGGTGGGTGAGACCGGTGCCGGCAAGAGCACCACGGCCCTGTCCATCCTGAAACTGATTCCCGACCCGCCCGGCGTCATAACAGGCGGGAAAGTGGTGCTGAACGGCATCGATATCAATGCAACGAGCGAGAACCAGATGCACGCGATCCGCGGCCGGGACGTGAGCATGATCTTCCAGGACCCCATGACGTCGCTGAACCCGGTCATCCCCGTCGGGGACCAGATCGAAGAGGTCATCTCGTTCCACCACAAGGAACTTTCCAAGGAGCAGTCCCGCGAACAGGCGCTGCAGATGCTGGAGATGGTGGGCATCACCCGCGAACGCGCCGGCGAGTACCCGCACCAGTTCTCCGGAGGCATGAAGCAGCGTATCGTCATCGCCATCGCCCTGGCCTGCAAGCCGAAGCTGCTGATCGCCGACGAGCCGACCACGGCCCTGGACGTGACGATCCAGGCGCAGGTGCTGGATATGATGC
>CAMHDC010000265.1 GCA_946183765.1 uncultured Clostridia bacterium
AGCGGGGCGGCGGTCTATTCGGCAGCAACCCTATGACGGGCAGCATCGGGGTGTATACCGTGAACCTGCCCCGGATCGGCTATCTTGCCACCAATAAGGAGGACTTCTTCACCCGCCTCAAGCGCGTGGCAGAGCTGGGCAAGGTCTCCTTGGAGATCAAGCGCAAGATCATCGAGCACCAGACGGACCGGGGGCTGTATCCCTATTCCGCCCACTACCTGCGCAACGTGAAGGCCCGGACCGGGGAATACTGGTACAACCACTTCAACACCATAGGTCTCGTGGGCATGAACGAAGCCTGCCTCAACTTCCTGGGCAAGGACATCGGCAGCAAGGAAGGCTTGGCCTTCGCGCTGGAGGTCATGCACTTCTTGCGGAATTTGATGGTGGAGTTCCAGGAGGAGACGGGCCACAGCTACAACCTGGAGGCCACCCCCGCCGAGGGCACCAGCTATCGGCTGGCCCGCCTCGACAAGGAGAAGTACCCCAACATCATCCAGAGCGGCCACGACGAGCCCCAGTACACCAACAGCACCCAGCTGCCCGTGACCTACACCGACGACATCTTCGAGTGCATGGACCTGCAGGACGAGCTCCAGTCGTTGTACACCGGCGGCACGGTCCAGCACCTGTATCTGGGCGAACGGATCAACGACGTGGAGACGGTGAAGGACCTGATCCGTACCATCTTCACCAAATATAAGATGCCCTACATCTCCATCACGCCCACCTTCTCCATCTGCGAGGAGCACGGCTACATCTCCGGCGAGCACTTCACCTGCCCGGAGTGCGGCAAGCCCACGGAGGTGTGGAGCCGGGTGGTGGGCTACCTTCGCCCCGTGCAGAACTACAACGCTGGGAAGAAGGAGGAATACGTCCTTCGAAAGAAGTTCGTCCTGGACGAACAGGAGCTGGTCCACGAGCAGAAAGCCTGTTAAACAAAAACACGAAGAGCCGGGTGTAGCCCCGGCTCTTTTGCTGTCTGGCGTTTTATTTCAGGGTGAAGGTGAGGGCGTATTGGGGGTATTCGGTCCGCTGGATCTTTGGCCCCATGTAGACGCCGTCATCCGTTTTGGGGTTCTCCGTCCGCACGTCGAGGGGCAGTTCCACATAGGCGTTGTTGGGGCCCTCGAACCCGCTCACATATCGCAGCACGGGGATCAGTGTCACGGTCTTGATCTCCCTGATGGTCTCCAGGTCCAGTCCTCGTATATCCACGATATGGAAGGTCAACGTGCCGTCGTCGTTGGGGGTCAGGCCGAAGCCACCGTGATACCAGTTGCCCTCCTGGCCGTCGATCAAAACCTTGAAGTCGATGGGCAGCATGGACGCCAGGTTGGTCCAAGCCTTCCGGGCGTTCCCCTGCATGCTGTCGGGCAGGGTGATCCTGACGTCCAGATCGTAGATGCCCAGATCGTCCCCGTGGGCGCCGGGCAGAGCCTCCATGGTCATGCCGTCCAGGGACGCGGAGCAGTTGGTGAACACCTGCAGCGCATTGTTCCAGTCCGTAGCCGGCTGGGTGTGGTCATTTTTATCCACCAACTCCATATAGGTGAGGATGGTGTCGCCCTGCCAGACCACCTTCTCCGTTCCGGCTTCCACCGCCCGGGGCTCGTTGCTCTGGTATCCGGTCACATTGAACCGCACGGTGCCGATCTCAGCGTTCAGCAGCTCCGTGGCGGGCAGGTCGTAATCCTCCTCCACGAACACCTTGAAATAGGCCTTGGCGGTGACCATGCCGTTTTCGTCCGCGTTCTTATCCAGTATCTCTCGTCCTTCGGCCATCTCCGTATAGGCGACGATCTCGTTCTTCTCCAGGAAGGCCTGGTTCATGCGATCGATCTCGGCCACTTCCGCCGGGCTCAGGTCGTCCCAATGGAAGTTTTTCGCTTCCAGGGCTGCCCAGTGAGCCTTGAAGGCCTCCGTTTCGGACTGATCCAGGAAGCCGGACATTCTGGACCCGTCGTTGAACACCAACAGGAGCTCCGACGTGGGCCGCCAATACATCTCCTTCGTGCCGGAAAGGTATTCTTCGCCCGGGCCGCCTTCAAAGAAATCATACATGCGCTTCGGGTCCACCTTCACCAGGGTGGCGCCGCCGCCGGTCCAGCTGTCCAACAGAGGCAGGGCCGCCGTGCCGCCCAGTCGAAGCGATACATAGGCAGTGTACCCGTCAAAGAGGGTGTCGCCTGCGGTGATTTTCACGTCCTTATTGAGCAGCTCCGCCACCTGCAGGGCCCCTTCACTGTTCACGGCTTTTGAATCGGTGCGGTCGATATCGATCACATTCACCTGTGTGTCCTCCGGTTGTGCGGTGGTGATCATATTATCCAACACAGGGATGGAGGGTCGGGCAGAGGGGTCCGCCATCAGATAATCCTGGGGCCGGGAGATGATCCCCAGCCAGCTCAGTACCTCCGCCCGGGAGGAGGGGATGGCCATGACGGTGGTGACGAACAACACCAGAATGGCTGCCGCCACCATGCCCGCCCGCCGCCAGGGGAAGCCGGCGGTTTCCCGCGCCTTCTTGGGCTCCCGTGCGATCT
>CAMHDC010000266.1 GCA_946183765.1 uncultured Clostridia bacterium
TGGAAAGCTTCTACCCCCTGCGGGAGGACGTGGGCCGATTCGCCGCGGCCTCCCTTTGCGCGGCTCTGTGCCTGGAGGGCGTCCAGGCGGAGGAGAGCAGCGAAGAGATCTTCTCCCTGCTCTATCACACCTTGTCCTTCCTCACCTACGGAGAGAACGATCCCGGGGACCTGGCCGCCTGCTTCCTGGTCCGCTTTTTGTCCCTGGCGGGTTTTCGCCCCGCCATCACCCACTGCGCCGTCTGCGGCCGGGACCTGCGGGAGGACCCCGTCATCCGCTTCCTGCCCGATCGGGGCGGGTCGGTGTGCATGGCCTGTTCCCCCGTGGGGCGGCGGATCGGCAAGACGGCTCTCGAAGCCATGCGGCGGATGCTCCTGCTGGACGACGATCAGCTGGGCCGGGTCAAGATGAAGGAGCCCCTGCGAACGGAAATCTTGTCACACCTCATCCCCTATGCTAAACTGTATCTGCCCGGCATCGAAAAGGCCGCGGCCTTGTTCACCTCATTGCACATGCCGCCTCAGGCGACGGAACAGGAGTAATCCATGCAGCTGCTGACCAACACCTTCCTGGCCCTTTTCCCGCTGTATTTCTATATGGCCACCGGTGCGGTGCTCCGGAAGATGAAGATCCTTAAAACCGAGGATCTGCCCAAGATGAACGCCCTTCTGTTCCGGTCCTTCCTGTTCTTCAGCCTGTTCAACAACGTGCGCAACGCCAACTTCTCCGGAGCGGACAGCGGCAAGCTCCTGCTGTTCGGCGCCGCGGCCGTGTTCTTCCTCTTCGCCGTATATATGCTGACGGTGCCCCGCATCATCAAGGATTATCGGCAGTCCTCCGTAGCCATCCAGGCCATGTATCGAAGCAACTTTGTGCTGCTGGGCATGGCCTACGCCGAGCAGCTCTGCGGGCCGGAAAACCTGGGCCCCGTGAGCCTGCTGGTGTCCGTGGTGGTCCCCTCCTTCAATCTGCTGGCGGTGCTGACCTTCGAACTGCTGCGGGGCGGCAAGGTGAATTTGGGCAAGATCCTGCTGAACATCATCAAAAACCCGCTGATCATCGCCTCTATCCTGGGCGCGGTCTGCGCCCTGTTCAAGATCAGCTTTCCCGAGTATCTGGACAAGCCCATGAAGGCCCTGGGCAGCGCCGCCACCCCCTTCGCCATGGTGCTGGTGGGCGCGTCGCTGACCCTCCAGTCCATGGCCAAGAACAGGAAGCTGGTCCTGGGCGTGTCAGCGGCGCGGCTGATCCTTTCTCCGCTGCTGGTGGTCCCCGCGGCGGTGCTTTTGGGCTTTCGGGACGCGGCGCTGGTGGGCATCATGACGGCTACGGCCGCCCCCACGGCGGTGGTTTCCGTGGCCATGAGCTATGAGCTGGGCGGCGACGGGGAGCTGGCGGCGGAGATCGTGGCCACCACGTCCCTTCTGTCCCTCGTCACCATGTTCCTCTGGGTGCTGGCTCTGCGGGGAATGGGATACTGCTGATGAATCGCACAAAGGGAGCCGAGGCTCCCTTTTTTCGACGGCGGAATGGAATTTTTGTCAGGAATTGCAAGAATAATCCTTGCAATCCTGTCGATGGATTGATATAATAAATCGTTCCAAACCAAATCTTATACGGGAGGAAAAAAATTTGGCACACAAATACGTATACCTGTTTTCCGAAGGCTCCAAGGACATGCGCAACCTCTTGGGCGGCAAGGGCGCGAACCTGGCCGAAATGACCAACCTGGGCATGCCCGTGCCCCAGGGCTTCACCATCACCACCGAAGCCTGCATCAAGTTCTACGATGACGGCGAGAAGATCAACGACGAGATCCTGGCCGAGATCGACGAGTACGTGGAGAAGCTCCAGCAGATGAGCGGCAAGAAGTTCGGCGATCTCAACAACCCGCTGCTGGTCTCCGTTCGTTCCGGCGCCCGCGCTTCCATGCCCGGCATGATGGACACCATCCTGAACCTGGGCCTCAACGACACCGTGGTGGAAGCCTTCGCCCGGAAGACCGGCAACCCCCGCTTCGCCTATGACTCCTATCGTCGGTTCATCCAGATGTACTCCGACGTGGTCATGGAGGTGGGCAAGAAGTATTTCGAGGAGCTCATCGACGAAATGAAGGCCGAGAAGGGCGTGAAGCTGGACACCGAGCTGGACGCCAACGACCTCAAGAAGCTGGCCGAGCAGTTCAAGGCCGAGTACAAGGCCAAGATCGGCGCGGACTTCCCCTCCGATCCCAAGGAGCAGCTGCTGGGCGCCATCAAGGCCGTGTTCCGTTCCTGGAACAACCCCCGCGCCATCTACTATCGCCGCATGAACGACATCCCCGGCGACTGGGGCACCGCCGTCAACGTGCAGATGATGGTCTTCGGCAACACCGGCAACGATTCCGGCACCGGCGTGGCCTTCACCCGTGACCCCGCCACCGGCGAAAAGCACCTCTTCGGCGAGTTCCTCATGAACGCCCAGGGCGAAGACGTGGTGGCCGGCGTCCGCACCCCCCAGACCATCGACCAGCTCAAGGAGGTCAT
>CAMHDC010000267.1 GCA_946183765.1 uncultured Clostridia bacterium
GGAGCACAAGTTCAACGCCCTGGGCGCCAGCATCACCAGAATAGAGGAAGAATAATCCTTTGTGCCTTTTCTTCGCAAGAAAAGGCACCCTGAAGATACACAAATGGGAAGTATGGCTTGCGCTGTACTTCCCAGTATTGTTTTTGCGCTTTACTTTTTTATCGAAAGAAGTCGTAGAGCAAAGCCTAATTCCGTCCAGGCCAGGGCCGTGCGGTACGGATTTGCCCTTTGCTGCTCATGCCTCCGTTCCCTTGATTCCCAAAGCTTTTTTGATCCCGGCTTTCAGGTACCACGCGGCCTTCTTGAAGAAAATACGCACGTCAGCTCCATGTAGCCACAAAAAGCGGTAGAGCCGATACCCTTTTTCCGTGACGGAATGCTGTTTCCCGTTTCGTACAAAACCGGTCATGACGCCCAGGATGTCCTCGTCAGTGATGCCGTACTCCCGGCTCACGCAGTTGTCACCCAAAATCACGTAATCGGTCTCCCGTACCTTCACGATCCGATGCAGTACGTATTTATCCGGCGGCCGCCGATACAGGACCACGTCCCCCGCCTTCAGCCGCCCCGGGCCCCGCTTTTCCACCACAAACAGGTCCTTTCCCTGACGCAGCAGGGGCAGCATGCTGATTCCCACGTTGGTCCGCACCAGGCGTGGATACCGCTCCAGGTATTCTTCATAGCTCAGTCCCGCTTCCATCTACGCCTCCTCAGCTATTGGACGAGACCATGCCCTCAAAAGCCACCCGGGCAGCCTCGATATCCATGTTGCAGGAAAGCACGTAGAACCGGACCTGCCTGGTCAGCTCCTGCAGCAGCCCCATGGTCCGAGCGAACGCCTCCCGATCCTCCGGGCAGTAGACCTGCTGCATGAGCCGGGGAAAAGCTTCCCGGGCGCTGAGGCGACGGATGCTGTTCTCCGTCCCCCGCTGCAGCAGGCAGATAGCCTTGAGAGGCACGGCGATGTTGTTGCTCAAATGATGTTTGCCGTCGTAAGGCGTGCCGTATATAACCGCCCCGTCGCCGGTGACGCGCACCAGGGGCTTGTCATCGTTCACATAGGTGAACCGATCCCCCAGCAGCTGCTGCCAGAGCCGGGCGTGGGTGCTCTTGCCCGTGCCGCTTTTGGCGGCGAACAGATACCCCAAACCGTCCACGGCCACAGCGGAACCGTGGAACAGGAAAGTGTCGCAGGTGGGCATTATCTCCGCGATCTGCCGGTAGATTGCCAGCTCTTCCAGATATTCGTCGCTCCAGGCGCGCACAGGACGGCCCTCCAGCCGATCCTCCCGGGCCGATCGCTCCCGCTCCCTATCGATGTCCGCCGGAACGGTGCGCACGACGAAATCCGGCGCGCCCTCTGTCTCATATGCTGTGCAACGGAAATAGACCCTGTCATGCAGGGCTTCGATGCCGATGTTTTGTTCCGCTATGCGATAGACCCGCATCCCATCTCCCGCTTACAGCATGCCTGCGCTCTGAAGCTTGCCGATGAAATCGCCCACGTTGCTCTGGGCGGTGGCTTCGTCCACCTCGTACTCCTCCATGAGCTGCCGGACCACGCCGTCCTGGTCCTTGCCTTCCATCAGCAGCTCGAAGATCCGCTTCCCGGTTTTGTTCATGCGGATCATGCCGGAGAACCGCTTGGCCGCCTCGCCCACCGGCACAGCGTACCATTCGCCTTCGATCTCGGTCAGGATCATATCCTTCAGTACGTTCACGCTTCTTCTCCTCCTTGGCCATACTCCTCCAATTATGTGGATACAGCATACCATAGCCGGCTCCCGTTTTCAAGAAGGGAGTGGGTTTTCTTCCGATCCTGCAATCTATGCCCGGGTTAGATGGGCAGCAAAAAGGACAGTCCGCAGACTGTCCTTTTCGTGTGTTCCGTTTACTCGGCCCCGGGAAGCGGCTGGCTCATGGCCCAATCGAACAGGTCCTTGAGCTTGCCCTGGGTGTTGGTGAAGACGAAGGTCGCGCCGCCGTTGGTCTCGATGGTCAACGTGGAGAACAGCCACTTTTTGTCGAAGCGGTACTCCTTCACCGACTCCCGCCGAATGATCTTCACGTCTCCCCCGCCCAACGCGGTGAAGAGAACGATGATCCGCCGGTCGGTGACGGCCACCATCTTGCGGTTGCCCTCGTGGACGCCGGTGAGCAGGCAGTTGAGCTGCTCGTACTCCCCCAGCATCTGCATGAGCGCTTTGAGCTCCTTGCGATAATAGAAATCGCTGTAGATGCCCAGCTCCCTGAGCCGATTGTCCAGATCGTTCCGGATCATGCCTTATTTCAGCACGGAATCGGGACGGAGGAAGCCCAGCTTCTTGGCGACGCAGCAGGTGCAGGTCAAGTCGCCGGTGACGTTCAGAGCGGTACGGCCCATATCCAGGATGGCGTCGATGCCCAGGATCATGGCGTAGGCACCGGCCAGGGTGGTGCCAGCTTCGATGGGCAGGTCGATGCCCTGCATGACCATGGCCAGCATGATGGCGCCGGCGCCGGGCACGCCCGCG
>CAMHDC010000268.1 GCA_946183765.1 uncultured Clostridia bacterium
CCCAGCACGTCCTTGGCGATGCTCTTGCGGTAGATCACGGCCGCGGGGCAGCACTGGAAGGAAACGCCTTTGCACACGCCGTTATCGTCGGTGGCAGCCTTGATGGTGTACTCGTACATGGTGTCGGCGTTCTTGTAGCCGATCTTGTCGATGCCCATGGTGTAATCGGAATTGACGTACTTGCCGATGTAGTCGGCCTCGGCCAGGAACATATCCACCTTGTCGTCAGCAGCGGCGTTGGCCTGGTTGAGCAGGGCCTCGTCCAGCTTCTGCTGATAGACGCCGCCGTCGCTGGGATTGATGATCCAGTTGACGGTCACGCCCTCAGGCACTTTGTAGTACTTCTCGAAGAATCCCTTGAACTCTTCGTTCCAGGCATAGATGTTGAACACCTTGCCCTGGGCAGCTTTGGTCTCGGTCTTGGTCTCCGTGGCGGCGGGCTTGCTGGTGCAGGCCACGGCGGCGACTACCATGAGAAGACACAGGACGATGGCGATGAGCTTTTTCATTTTGATTCTCTCCTTTTTTATTTTTGAGCCTTCCGACTCTTTTATTTCGAGATGCCTGCGCATCTTAAAATCCTTGCCGGATGTCCCGGACCGTATCTCCCTCCAGGAGCCTGCCGGGGATCATGATCTGCTGGGGGATCCACTCCTTGGGCCGTTCGATGATCTCCAGCAGCTGCCGAGCGGCTTCCCGGCCCATGGCCTCGGCGTCCTGCCGGTAGGTGGTGAGCCGGGGACGAAGCACCTGGGAAAGGAGGATGCCGTCGTACCCGGCCACACTCATGTCCTTCGGAATGGATACGCCCTGCTTTTCCAGTTCGTTCATTCCGCCGATGAAGGAAAAATCGTCGGGATAGAGGATGCAGGTGGGCCGCTCCTTCAGGGCCAGCAGCCGCCGGGTGGCCAGGCCGCTCGCTTTGGGATCGTGGAAGGTGGCCGCCTCCACATACTCCTCCGGGATCGAGATCCCCAGCTCGCCGCAGGTCTTGTGGAAGCTGGCGAGCCGCTTCTGGGTGACGGAGGTGGGCTCCCCGTGGATGAAGGCGATCTTCCGATGGCCTCTCCCGTACACGAACCGCACCAGGTCCGCCATGCCGCTCACGTTGTCGGACAGCACCGCGCTGTGGCTGTCGAACACGTAATCCAACGTGACGGTGGGGATGTCGCTGTTCACCAGCTTGATCACGTCAGGATCCGTGAAATCCACCGAGGCGACGATCACGCCGTCGCAGTTGCGGTATTTGGCGTGCTCGTAGTAGTCCATGTGAAGGGTGCCGATATCCCGGGAAATGAAGGTGATATCGTAACCGCTCCGCTCCGCCTCCTGCTTCACGCTCTCCAGGATCTGAGAGAAATACTCGTGGCCCAATCCGCTGGAGGTTTTGTCCACGAACAGGACCCCGATGTTGTGGGACCGTCCCAGCTTCAGCGCCCGAGCGGTGGCGTTGGGCAGATACCCCATCTCCTTGGCCACCTGGCGGATGTGGGCGGCCGTTTCCGCGTTGATGTCGCTGTGGCCGTTGAGGGCCTTGCTGACGGTGGCGCGGGACACGTTGCATCGCCGGGAGATATCCGTGATCGTGACCATGCCGCGCCGTCCTTTCCGCCCCCTGACGGGAGCTCTGAAAACGATTTAGCTCGAAAAAATGTTTTTTTGCTCCGAAGCAGAATATTTCCGAACGTAATCGATTTCGATACTTGTATTATAAAGGGCTCTTTTGATCTCGTCAACCCCCTATTTCAAAAAATATATCCGAATTTTCTCAGGCTTTTTTCGCATTTGCCCTTTACAACGGGACGTGTTTCCTTTATAGTATACGTGATAACTTAATCGATTACGTAAAGGTTTGTCAGCACAGAAAAGAGGTGCGCCATGCAATACGGCTATTTCGACGACGACGCGCGGGAATATGTCATCACCCGCCCCGACACGCCCCTGCCTTGGATCAATTATCTGGGCAATCAGGGCTTTTTCTCCCTGATCTCCAACACCTGCGGCGGCTACGCCTTCTATCGGGACGCCAAGCTGCGGCGCATCACCCGTTTCCGCTACAACAATGCGCCCCACGACGAGGGCGGGCGCTGCTTCTATATCTGCGACGGGGACACGGTCTGGAGCCCCGCCTTCCTGCCGGCCAGGACCCCCTTGGACAGCTATCGCTGCCGCCACGGCCTCGGCTATTCCATTTTCGAGGGAAAGAAGCAAGGGGTGGAAGCCCGGCTCACCGTCATGGTGCCCATGGGCGCGGCCTGCGAGCTGCAGAAGCTGACACTGAAGAACACCACGGGCGAAGCGAAGAAGCTGATGGTCTACGGCGCCGTGGAGTGGTGCCTGTGGAACGCGGTGGACGACGCCGCCAACTTCCAGCGGAACTGGAACATCGGCGAGGTGGAGATCGAGGGCAGCACCGTCTACCACAAGACCGAGTACCGGGAGCGTCGAAATCACTACGCCTTCTATTCCGTCAACGCCCCCATCGCCGGCTTCGACACGGATCGGGACAC
>CAMHDC010000269.1 GCA_946183765.1 uncultured Clostridia bacterium
CTCCATGGACTGGGCCAGATCCGTCCACACCTGCATGTTCCGGAAGGTGATGCCCTTGGAGGAACCGGAATAGTTCTTGATGACCAGGCTGTCGTCCCAGGTCCGGGCGAAGCAGTTGGTCACCACATGGTCCGTACAGGACTGGAAGGTGAAGCCGTCCCCGTTCTGCCGGCCGGAGATGATCTTCACGTTGTCCACGGTCACGTGGCTGGAAGCGAAGGAGTTGAAATTCCAGCAGTTGGAGTTCACCAGCATGATCCCTTCCACGGTCACGTTCTTGGAATGGTTCAGGTCGATGGGCACCCGGGCGTAGGACCCCGCCTGGTTCCAGGCCGGATAGTCGCTGCCGTCGATCATGCCCCGGCCGCAGATGCGCACGTCCTTGGCGCTGTTCACGGACACGATGGAATGGAGCACCGCGCCGCCCGAGAGATACAGGGTCTGACCGTCCTCCAAAACGACGGCGTCCATGGTCCATTCCCCGGGGCCGATGTAATAGACGTTGGGATCGTTGGGGTCCGGGACCTCCGTTTCAGGGGCGTTTGCGAAGATATGGGTGGCCTTGTTGACGCTGCCGTTATAGACCACGGTGTACTGGCCGGGCTCGGTGATGGTGAAGCGGACGTGGCCGTCAGCTACCTCCGGCTCGATGCCCCAGCTGGCGGGCATGACCTGGGCGCTCTCCACCGGCTTTTTGAGCCCGGGCATCTCGATGTCTATCTCCACCGTGCCGGAGAAGTCGAAGTAGGTCACGGGCGTGTCGCTGGGCTGGGTGTTGGCGTTCCAGATGTGCTCATGGTTCACCATCACGTCGTAAACGAACAACTCGTGGCCGTTGGCGGTGATCCGGGCGTTCGCGGAACTGGTCATGGTCCTGGGCCCCTCGTAGAGGGTGAGCACCGTCGCGGGCTCCGCCGGCGCTTCCGGCGCTTTCGCGCGGCGCGGCGCGTTGGGCGACAGGATCATGAAAACGGCGAGGGCAAGCAGAAGAAGGGCCAAAATCCCCAAAACGATCAGGCGGGGCATGGCGGCGGACTTGTTGCTCATGGGTGGGCTCCTCCCTTTGAGATACGGAAGTTTAGCGTTAAACCTCTCTGAAAAGAATTATACAATAGGAAACGAAATCAGGCAAGAGAGAAAACGGCTTTTTCCCCCCTGTTTTTTCTGGCCGCAGAGGGTCTCTCCCCCTCCACGGACACCCGAAAAATGCCCATATTCAGGCAGGTGAAACGCTAAATCCCGGCTTGACAGTACAGGGGGCAGATGCTATAATGAAGCCAAGATAGGTTTAACGTTAAACCTATTCGCAGATCGGCACGAAAACTCACAATACTTTAGGGAGGTCAAGCATGAAAAAGTTACTCGCACTCGTCCTCGCGGCCAGCATGATCCTTGCTATGGTTGCCTGCGGACAAACTGCCAAGCCTGCCGAGCCCGCTCCCGCCACGGAAGCGCCCAAGGCTGAAGAACCCGTTAAAGAGCCTGCCGTTACAGAAGCGCCGAAAGCGGCAGAGGAACCGGCCCCCGCTGCTGCCGATTCCTTCCTGTGGGACAATTTCGACGACCGTGACCCCAACAACAAGCCCGAGCTGGGCCCCAACGGTGTGAACATCTGGTGGGACAACTGGGCCAACCTCCGCGCCAAGAACGAGGACGGCGCCATCAAGCTGGACATGCGGCCCAAAGCCTATGATCCTGAGGACTACGAAAGCGAAGCCGACTACTTTGCCCACGCCGGCGACTGGATGGCCAACTGGGGCGAAGCCGTCAACATGTGGGCCCTGGACGGCATCTCCTGGTGCAAGTACCTGACCATTCGTATCAAGGGCGAAGCGGGCGGCGAGGAGACCAAGCTCGTCATGGACTGGCATCCCGAAGATTCCCGGTTCTTTGCGGCCCGGTTCTCTGACCTGGTCCTGAAGGACGGCAGTCATCCCGCCATCACCACCGAGTGGCAGGATCTGGTCATCGACCTGGAAGCTTCCGGCTTCCCCGGCATGACCAACGCCTTCCACATCCGCGCTTTCGACAAGTGCGTGATCTGGCTGGATGAGATCACCTTCTCCGAGCCTGTGGCCCCCATCGACGCCACCAGCCAGGAGACCATTCTCGCCGGCATCACCGTGCCCGAGACCGGCAAGCCCGGCGATTTGCCCATTGCCGAGTATCTGGGCGTGGAAGTCCCCGCCGCGGGCGAAACTCCCGCCGAGGAACCCGCCGCTGCAGAGTCTAAAGAAAAGCCCGCCCCCACGGTGGAAGTGGCCTATCTGTGGGACAACTTCGACGATCGCGATCCCAACGCCAAGCCGGATCTGGGCCCCAACGGCCAGAACATCTGGTGGGACAACTGGGCCAACCTCCGCGGCAAGAACGAGGACGGCGCCATCAAGCTGGACATGCGTCCCAAGGCCTTTGACAAGGAAGACTACGAGTCTGAGGACGCCTACTATGCCGCCGCCGGCGACTGGATGGCCAACTGGGGCGAAGCCGTCAACATGTGGGCCCTGGAC